>DASWWB010000196.1:0-5047 GCA_036406115.1 Herpetosiphonaceae bacterium | reverse complement strand
GGCCAGCGCCAGCCCGAGCGCCAGCGCCGCCAGGCCGCCGGCCAGCAGCACATCCAGCGACCTACGGCCCATCTGCCAGCACCTGCGCGTCATAGATCCGGATGTCGCCGCTGTCGAAGATTCGGCTCACGCCCGGCAGATAATCGAATTTCTCCAAAACCTGCTCGGTGACCGGCCGGGTGTAGGGCACGACCATCTTCTCCCAGGTCTCGTAGTAGTGGCCGTCGAGCGGCAGCTGGCGGCTGATTCGCAGATCGGCCAGCAGGTAGCGGATCCGGCCCTGGCGCATGATCTCGCGCTCGGTCGGGCCGATCCGCGGCCCCAGGAAAATCCCCGAGACCGACACGCCGTCGATCAGATGGGTGATCATGCGCTGCTCGCCGAACGTGCCCTGGAGGGTCAGATTGATCCGATCGGCGGCCATGCGGCTGTTGTCCTGCAAATAGGCGCTGGACCAGGCGGCGGCGGCCAATCCCTGCGGCTCGACCGAGCGCGTGTCGGCGCCGACGCGGTAGGGCCAGGGCATGCGCGCCCAGGGCGACCAGCCGGCGATGATCCCGCCGGCGAACAGCACGCCGGCGTAGAGCGCGAACAGCAGCGGCCGGCCCCGGCGCAGCGGCCCCGGCAGCGGCGTGTGGATGATCGCCAGCGCCAGCACAAAGGCCAGCGGCAGGAAGACAAACACCGAGGAGCGCGACGAAATCTCCCAGCCGCCGCCGGTCAGGCGCATGGCCAGCGTCGGCGGGTAGGAGAGCGCCATCAGCGCGAGCCAGCCGGCGGCCACGTTGGAGCGGTAGCGTTTCCAGAAAAAGAACAGCCCGAACGGCAGCGCGCCCATGATCAGCGCCGGCGCGCCCAGGCCCGCCACCCGCTCCAGCAGCGGCGTCACCAGCCCGTTGTTGGCCTTGAACAGCTCGCGGTCCGAGCCCTCGCCGGCGATCAGGCCCAGGATCGAGGTTACGGCGCCCTCCAAGTGCGGCGCCAGGTAGCCGATCGTGATGCGCGAGACCGTCAGCAGCCAGACGGCGTTGGCAAGCAGCGCCGCCAGCGCGAACGGCAGCACGCCGCCGCTCTCGGCGCGCGGCGCCGGGGATCGGCGCAGCCGGTACCAGCGCCCGGCCGCCACCCAGAGCAAGAGAAAACCGCACAGCATGTAGGAGGTGGCGTGGTGAGTCGCCACCAGCGCGCCGATTCCCAGCAGCGCGACTGCCGCGTAGCCGTGGCGCGCCGCTCCCTCCGCCCGCTGGCGGCGCAGAATCGCCAGCAGCACCAGCGCCAGCAGCGCCAGCGCCAGCGACTCATAGGCGAACTGCCCGTCGAAAATGACGAAATGCGGGTTGGCGGTGTAGATCAGCGTCGCCGCCGCTGCCAGCCGCGCCGAGCCGCCGACCCGCTCGAAGATCAGATAGAGGACGGCCATCAGGATCAGGCGGGCCGCCCCCACCACCAGCGCCCCGGCGGCGAAAATCGACAGTCCCGTCAGGTCGGCGACTGCTGTCGTCGCCACCTCCAGCCCCGGGTAGAGCGGCGACACCGGCAGCAGCGAGTTCTCGGTGAACAGCCGGCCCGTCGCCACAATATCGTTGGCGGTGCGCCAATGGAGGAACTCATCGAAAAAACTGAAGCGCAGCGGGCTTTGCAGCAGCTTGGCCAGATACAGGGCCAGGCCGACGAATAGCAGGCAGGCGATCGCCTCGGCCCGCTCCGTCTCCTCCATCGCCAGCCGGCCGGCGAACGGCATCACCACCACCAGCAGGCCGGTCCAGTAGAGCGGCTGGGCCCAGCCGGCGTCGTAGCGCGCGCCGGAGTGGGCGATCGCCACCAGCAGCACGCCGAGGGCGCCGAGGAGGCTCAGGGCCGGAAACCAGCCCCAGCGGGAGCGGGCGGCGCCAGCGATCGCAGGGCGGGCGACCGGCTCGGCGGCGGCCTGCCGCTCGGCGCGCTTGGCGGGGAATTGATGGGGGAGCGCGCGCTGCATCAGCGCCCCCCGTTCCGGCGCGGATCGCAGGCCACGGCGTAGCGGGTGTGCTCGACGTAGCCGGCGGCCCCGTCGTAGGACAGCACGGCGCCCGGCACGCCGGCCACCACCGCGTTGGCGGGCACGTCGCGGGTCACCACGCAGTTGGCGCCGATCGCCGCGTTGGCGCCAACCGTCACCGCGCCGACGATTTTCGCGCCCGGCCCGATGTACACGCCGTCGCCGATCACCGGGAAGCCCTTGTTGCGGCCGCGATTGGCCTGGCCCAGCGTGACGCCCTGGCTGATGTTGCAGTTCTTGCCCAGCCGCGCGCCGGCGTTGAAATGGATGTCGCCGCAGTGGCCGATGTAGAGCCCGGCCTCGATCGGCGTGTCGTAGGGGATGAAAATGCCGAATTTGTAGGAGGCGCGCCGCAGGGCGACCCGGGCCAGCGCGTAGAGCGGGAACCAGCGCCGGCGCTGCGACAGGTAGCGCGCCAGCCGCAGGTAAAAGCTCAGGTTGAAGCCCGGGCTGAGCAGCCAGTGCTTGAGGAACATGCGCCAGCCGATCCGGCCTTCGTAGCGGTACAGGTCGGCGCACCAGAAAAAGATTAATTCGCGGAAGGTCATGATCCCACCAGGCTCGCGTACAAATGCTCGATGCTGCTGATGACCGCGCCGGCCTGGAAACGTGCGACCCGCCGCGCCCCCGCCGCGCCCATCGCCGCGCGCCGGGCGGGATCGGCCAGCAGCGCCGCCATCGCCTCGCGCAGCGCCGCAGGGTCGCTCGGCGCCACCAGCAGGCCGGTCTCGCCGTCGCCGACGATGTCGGTCAGGCCGCCGATCCGCGAGGCGATCACCGCCTTGCCCAGCGCCATCGCCTCCATCGCCACGGTCGGGCAGGGCTCGGACCACGTCGAGGGGACGATCGCCAGCAAGCTGCGCGCCCAGGCCTGCATCACCGCCGCGTGGGGCCAATCATACAACGCGACGACGCCCGGCGGGAAAACTTTGGTCTGGATCGGATATTCGCTGGTCTGGTAGCCGATAATCACCAGCGGCGGCGCGTCGCGCAGCCCGGCGTAAGCCTCCAGCAGCACGTCAAGCCCCTTGTAGCGGCCGAACGCGCCCACGAACAGCATGAAATCGCCCTTGGGCAGCAGCTCGGTCAGGGGATGCGGCGCGGGCTCCAGCTCGGCCACGTCGTCGGGCACGAAATTCGGGATCACCTGGACCGGCAGGCCGCGCGCCGCCAGGCCGTTGTCGTCGGCGACCGCCTGGCTCACCGGGACGAACATATCGACCGCCCGCCGCTCCAAGCCGCCGACCAGCCGGTTGGCCAGCACGACCGGCGCGCCCTTGACCTTGCCGTAGTGGGCGCCGGCGCAGCTCAGGCAGGCGCCCAGCGACGGTCCGGCGCAAAGCTGGTCGCCGATGATCAACTTCTTCTTGGGGCAGACCGGGCTGTGATCGTGGACCGACAGCACCAGCTTGGCGCCGCTCCAGGGCTTGAGCGGCAGGAACGAGCGTGTCAGCCAATTGTGGCCGTGGACGATCTGGGGCCGCTCGCTGGCGACGATCCGGCGCAGCGCCAGCGTCAGCTCGGGGTCGGGGAACGGCGGCGCGTGGCGGCGGTCGGAGTCGCTGAACAGGCCCTCGATCCGCTGCATCGAGCCGCTGATCCGGTGGACGCGCACGCCCTCGTCAAGCTCGAAGGGCGCCATGTCGGCGCCGCGCAGCGTGGCGACGCTCACCTCGTGGCCGCGCGCCGCCAGGCTGCGGCTGAGATTGCGGACGTGGCGCTCCTCGCCGCCGATGTAGGGCGGATAAAACTGGGTCAGCATCAGGACGCGCATCAGCCCCTCCCGCCAAGCACATCGGCGTACAGCGCGAGCAGCGCGTCGGCGCAGCCGTCCCAAGTGGGCAGGGCCGGCGGCTCGGCCGCCAGCGGCGCGTCGAGCTGGGCCGCGATCGCCCTGGCGACCTGCTCGGGCGGACAGGGCAGCTCGACTGGCAGCGCCAGGCCCTGGTCGGCCAGCTCGCCCAGGCCGGAGGAGCGGGCGACCACCACCGGCCGGCGCAGCGACAGGGCTTCCAGCGCCGCGATCGGGTGGGTCTCGAAATCGCTCAGGAGGGCCACGACCGAGGCGCCGGCCAGGGTCGCCGCCATCGCCTGCCGGTCCTGGGGCGGGATGCCGCCGATCTCGACCCGGTCGGCCAGCCCCAGCTCGCCGGCCCGGCGGCGCAGGTTCGCTTCCTCGGGGCCGCCGCCGACAATCCGCAGCCGGGCGCCCGGCCGCTCGCGCAGCAGATCGGGCATGGCCTCCAGCACCCGGTGATGGCCTTTGTAGCGCTCCAGGCGCCCGACCGACACCACCAGCGGCGCGTCAGCAGGCGGCGGGACGACCGACGCTGGCGCGGCCGGCAGCTCGGCGCCGTTGGGAATCAGGGCGAAACGCGACGCCGGCAGGCCCAGGCGGGCGCCGTAATGATCGATCTCGAAGCGCGCCACCGCCACCAGCCGGCGGGCGCGGGCCAGCAGCGGCCGCAGAACCGCCAGCTGGGCGCCCCGCGCGCGGTTGCGCAGCGCCGACGAGTGGCCGCCGCCGTGGAAGGTGACCACGTAGGGCAGCCCGGCCCGCAGCGCCGCCAGCATCGCCAGCGGCGGCACCAGCGTGTGATAGCTTTGGCAGTGCAGCACATCCCATCCGCCTGCGGCGATGGCCCGGTAGATGCCCGGCGCCCAGTGGTAATCGCGGCCGCGCGGGTAGGCCGGGACGCGCAGGACCGTCACCCCGGCGGAGCGCTCGCCGTCCGGCAGGCGCCGGCTGCGGTCGGTCGCGAGGATGGTGACCTCGGCACCGCGGCGGGCCATGTGGCGCGCCACCTCGTGGACGTGGGTCTCGACGCCGCCGGTCTCGGGGAAGTAGCGCGGCGTGGCCATCAGGATGCGCAGCGGGCGCGTCATGGCCGGGCCTCCAGCGCCGGGCCGCCGGCTTTGGGCGCTGCCTGGCCCTGGCGCCGCAGCGCGCGCAGCCGCCCCTGAACGTAACCCGCCCCCGTCACTGCCAGCCCGCCGACAATCGCCAGC
>DASWWB010000195.1:0-3309 GCA_036406115.1 Herpetosiphonaceae bacterium | reverse complement strand
TCTTGCCCGAGGAGGTGGTCACCTGCGACGTGATGGCGAACTCCCGGCGCACCGTCGCGGCGCTGAACTCAAAGCCGCCGGCGCCCGGGTGCAGCCGCGCCTCCGTGACGCTCGCGCCGCGCACGATCGGCCCGAACTGGGCGGCGGCGTAGTCGGCGAAACCCATGCAGACGCCGAGCGGCCCGATGAAGCCGACCAGCCACCCCCAGCCGGCGAGCAGCTTCGAGTCGTCCTCGAACGCCCGGCCGTAGACCACGGCCCAGCCGAAAAAGGCGACTGCCACGGCCAGCGGCGGCGGCAGCAGCAGACTCGCCGGCGCCATCGCCAGGGCCATCCCCAGCGACAATCGGAGCTGATGGGCCAGCCGCCCAGCCATGCGCCGCACCTCGCCGCCGCATCCAGCACCCATCGCATCCTCCCACTAGGCTGATTGGATTGAAGCAGGCTCAGCATAGCCGATCCGCCCCAGCGCTTCAAGCAACAAAGAATCAGTCCGCAGCGCAGAAACGAAGGCGCCCAGTCCCCGATCCCCAATCCCCAAAAATAAGCGGCCGCCGAGGTGTGTTAAACTTGCGCCACGAACCGCAACCTAACGCTGAGGATGGTGATGACACAGTCTGAGTCGATTATTGTTCTGGATTACGGATCGCAATACAGCCAGCTGATCGTGCGCCGGGTGCGCGAGGCCGGGGTCTACAGCGAGCTGCTGCGCTTCGACGTGGACTACGCGGCGGCGCAGGCGCTGCGGCCGAAGGGGATTATCCTGTCGGGCGGGCCGAACAGCGTCTACGCCGAGGGCGCGCCGCAGCTGCCGGGCTGGGTGGTCGAGAGCGGGCTGCCGGTGCTGGGCATCTGCTACGGCATGCAGCTCCAGGCCCACGCGCTGGGCGGCAGCGTCGAGCCGGCGGGCGAGCGCGAGTTCGGCCCGGCCACGATCACCCTGACCGCCGAGTCGCCGCTGTTCGCCGGCACGCCGGCCGAGCAGCCAGTCTGGATGAGCCATGGCGACCGGCTGGCGGCGCTGGCGCCGGGCTGGCAGCCGATCGCCGTCAGCCCCAACTCGCCATACGCGGCGGCGGCCGACGAGGAGCGCCGCTGGTACGGCCTCCAGTTCCACCCCGAGGTGGTCCACACGCCGTTCGGCGGCCAGCTGCTGCGCAATTTCATCTATGCGATCTGCGGCAGCGCCGGCGACTGGCAGCCGACCCAGTTCATCGCCGACGCGATCGAGCGCATCCGCGCCCAGGCGCCCGAGGGCCAGGTGATCTGCGGCCTGAGCGGCGGCGTCGACTCGGCGGTGGCGGCGCTGCTGGCCCACCAGGCGGTCGGCGACCGGCTGACCTGCATCTTCGTCGACAACGGCCTGCTGCGCCGCGGCGAGGCGGCCCAGGTGACCCAGACCTTCCGCGACCATTTGCAGATCGAGCTGGTGGCGGTCGACGCCGCCGACGAGTTCCTGGCGGCGCTGGCCGGCGTCAGCGATCCCGAGCAGAAGCGCAAGATCATCGGCGAGAAGTTCATCCGGATCTTCGAGCGCGAGGCGCGGGCGCTGGGCGACGCCCAGTACCTGGTCCAGGGCACGCTCTATCCCGATGTGATCGAATCGACGGCCCCCGACCGCAACGTGGCGGCCAAGATCAAAACCCATCACAACGTCGGCGGGCTGCCGGCGGACATGCGGCTCAAGGTGATCGAGCCGCTGCGCATGCTGTTCAAGGACGAGGCCCGCGCCGCCGGCCTGGCGCTCGGCCTGCCCGAGGAGTGGGTCTGGCGCCATCCGTTCCCCGGGCCCGGCCTGGCGGTCCGCCTGCTCGGGCCGATCACCAAGGAGCGGCTCGACACCCTGCGCCACGCCGACGCGATTTTCCTGGAGGAGCTGCGGGCGGCCGGCCAGTACCGCGCCACCCAGCAGGCCTTCGCGGTGCTGCTGCCGGTCCAGAGCGTGGGCGTGATGGGCGACGGCCGCACCTACGCCGATGTCATCGCCCTGCGCGCCGTCTCGACCGACGATTTCATGACCGCCGACTGGGCGCGCCTGCCCGCCGAGCTGCTGGCCCGCGCCTCCAATCGGATTGTCAACGAGGTCCACGGCGTCAATCGCGTGGTCTACGACATCTCCTCCAAGCCGCCGGCCACGATTGAGTGGGAATAGGGTTTGAGGGATCAGGGGTCAGGGGCCAGGGGCCAGGGGATCAATTGCGTCCGCAGCGGCGCCCACCTCCTCGGAGTCCGGCCTGACCCCTGATCCCCGGCCCCTGAATCCAATCCGCCGCCATCTGGTATCATGCTACCAGCAATCGTAGGCTACAGGTCGTTTGTAGTGGAAGAAGGAGTGCTCCCATGTCAGCGCCGGTGTACCGCGTGTTCGTTGAAAATCGCACCGCCGAGGAGGTCCGGGAGTTGATTCGGGCCAACCCCGACTCGACGCTCAACGGCGACGCCTACACAGAGGAGGGGTTCGTCACCGACAGCGCCAGCGCGGCCAAAGCGCTCAAGTCCCAGCTGCGCGACTGTCTCAACTACGGCTACCAGATGGCGCGGGCCGCCCTGCGCAACGCCGGCAAGCGCCACCAGACCGGGACGCTGGAGGCTGAGTGGCGGGCCTCGGCGGTCATCATCGACCCCAACCCCGAGGGCCAGCACCTGATGCGCTAGCCGCCGGCCCCGCCGAAAAAGCGGACCAGGGTTTGGAGCGTCGCCAGGCTGAACGGCTTGGGCAGGAAGGCCGTGGCCGGGCAGCGGCGGCGGCCTTCGACCTCGGCATCCTCGCTGAACAGGATGAACGGGATCGCCGAGTACTCCGGGCGCGCCAGCAGGCGATGGCACAGCTCGATGCCGTCCATGCGCGGCATCAGCACATCGGAGACAATCACGTCGGGGCGGACGTGCGGCAGCAGCGCCAGCGCCGCCGTGCCGTCATCGGCCAGGCTCACCAGGCAGCCGTCATCCTCCAGCGCATCCTTGATCAGCTCCTGCAAATCGCGGTCATCGTCCACCACCAGCACCTTCAGCACGGCTCGGCCTCGCTTTCCACCCACATCCCGCGCGAGATTCCGTCCGCGCGGCCCGCCTTCCCCCGGGCAATAGTTATGCCTGCATTAAAAGCGCGGCGCAGGCCGGTTGCAATCAGCGCCGGATTTGCTATAGTTGGCGCCCGGATCCGCCTCCCGCCCCGCTTCAGTTGAAAGAGGACCTATGCCCCGCGCAGCGATCGCCCGCCTGTTCCGCCCGATCCTGGTTTGCCTGCTGGCGGCGCTGGCCGCTTGGTCCGGCCCGCCCCTGTCAGCCAGCGGCAGCGCAGCGCCGCCC
>DASWWB010000194.1:0-6898 GCA_036406115.1 Herpetosiphonaceae bacterium | reverse complement strand
CTCGGCGAACGGCAGGACATTGATCACCGGGCCGAACAGCCGCCTGCCGCCGCCGACCAAGCCCAGGTCGCGGCGCAGCTGCTCGTAGCGGTAGCGGGCGTGCGGCCGGCAGGCGCGGACCTCGGCCGCCACCCGGGCCGCCAGCGCCGCCAGGCTGTCGCCGGCGCCGACCGCCACCCGCAGCGGGATGATGTTCATCGCCATGCAGGGGACGCGCAGCGCCGCCGAGCCCATCCGGCCCATCATCGGCAGGCCGAACACCGCCTCAGCGGCGCCAGTCGCCAGGCGCAGGTAGGCAGCGAAGGCGCCGGCAAGCACGTCGGGCCAGGCGGCGCCGGCATGGCGGGCGGCGTCCTGGATCGCGGCGATCAGCGCTGGGTCGAGATCGACCGCGTCCCGCAGGCCGAGCGCCGGGGCGGGAACGTCGCCCGAGATCAGGCTGGCTGGCGCTGGCAGATCCGCGCAGCGCTCCCGCCAGAACGCGCGGTCGCGCTCGCAGGCCGGCGAGGACTGATAGGCCAGATCCTCCTCGACGACCGCCCGCAGCGCGCCGAAGCCCGGCCCGGCCGGTTTGCCGGCGACTGCGGCGCCGTAGAGCGAGGCGACCCGGCGCTGGATGAGCGAGCAGCCGAAGCCGTCGGTCACCGCGTGATGGATCTGCTGGTACCACAGGTGGCGGTCGGGCGCCAGTCTGATCAGCGCCTGGACGAACAGCGGCCCGCGCTCCAGGTCGGCGGGCTGGGCCAGGACGGAGCGCATCCAGTCCTCGGCGGCGGCGCGGGGCGCGGGCAGCCCGCCGAAATCCAGGCGGTGGAGCGGCCAATCATCGTCGGCCGGCGCCTGCTCGGGGCCGTCCGCTCCCGGCAGGAAGCGGACGCGCAGGGCCTCGGCCTCGGCCACGGCCTGGCGCAGCGCCCCCTCGAACGCCGCGTCGTCGAGCGGGCCGGCCAGCTCCAGGCACTCGCCGGTGTTGTAGATCGGGCTGGCGGGATCGAGCTGCTGGCCGAGCCAGATCCCGCGCTGGGCCGCCGTCAGGGGCAGGCGCCGGTCAGATGATGGCATCGCCGCCTCCGCTAGGCCGTCGCCGCCGCCAGCAGCTCGTGCCAGGCGGCGAGCGACGGGCGCTCGGCAAGATCGACGAAGGCCAGCTCGGCGCCCTCGCGGCGCCACTGCTCGGCCAGCGTCATCAGGCGGATCGAATCAAGGCCCCAGTCGATCAGATTGGCGTCGTCCTCAAGCTCGGCGGCGGGACTCTCCAGCACCGCCGCCACGTCGGCGCGTAGCCGCTCCAGGCTCAGGGCCGGGGTGGGCGCGTCCTGGCTGCCGGCGCCCAGCTGGCCGATCAGCTCGGCGGCGCCGCGCACCACGCCGCAGCGCGCCGCGACGAAGGCCAGCGTCCGGGCGTGGTCCTCGGCCGAGAAATCGGCGACCGCGTCGGCGGCCAGGAAGGGCTGGAGGTCAAGCATGAAGGCTTCGACGGCGGTGGCCTGGACGCCGATATGGCCGTAGATGCCGCAGATGAGGAGCTGGTCGCGGCCCTGGGCGCGCAGCAGATCCAGCAGGTCGGTGCGCTGGAAGGCGCTGTAGCGCCACTTGGTCAGCAGCGTGTCGCCCGCGCGCGGGGCCAGCGCGTCGACAATCGCCGCCTGGCTCGGATCAGTCCCGATGCCCGGCCCCCAGAAATCCTGGAGCAGGCCGCGCTGGACCGGCGTCTGGCCGCCAGGCTGGGCCGAGTAGATCACCGGCACGCCCAAGGCGTAGCAGCGCTGGCGCAGGGCGTCGATGTTGGCGAGCAGCCCGCCGAGCGGCTCGGCGCCGGGCGCGAACACCCGCAGGAAATAGTTCTGCATATCGTGGATCAGCAGCGCGGCGCGCCGGGGATCGGGCAGCCAATCCACCTTGTTGGCCGGCAAACTTGCCGGAGCATCGTATGAGACAATCGAGGGCAGGGCCACGGGGATTATCCTTTCAGCGGACCGGCACCGGCCGGCGCCGCAAACTGGAGCGCGAGGGCTTCGCGCAGGGCTTTCTTGCTCACTTTGCCGACCCCGGTCTCGGGCCAGGCGTCGATCGGCTCGACCCGGTCGGGGATTTTGTAGGCAGCCAGGCCGCGCTGGCGCAGGAACGCCGCCAGCTCGCGGCCGGTCGGCGCGGCGCCGCGCGCGATGATGAAGGCGCAGGTCCGCTCGCCGAGGAACGGATCCGGGATCGCCACCACCGCCGCGTCGAGCACCGCCGGATGGGCCAGCAGGTGGTTCTCGACCTCCTCGGCAGCGATTTTCTCGCCGCCGCGGTTGATCTGATCCTTGGCCCGGCCCGCGACGATCAGCCCGCCGGACGGGCTCAGGCGCACCAAGTCGCCGGTGCGGTAGAAGCCGTCGGCGGTGAAGGCGCGGGCGTTGTGCTCGGCGGCCCGGTAGTAGCCGCGGATCGTGTAGGGGCCGCGGGTCAGCAGGTGGCCGACCTCGCCCGGCGCGACCGGCCGGTCCTCGTCGTCGACGATCAGGATCTCGTCGTGGCGCGAGATCGGCCGGCCCTGGGTGGAGACAATCTCATCCTCGGCGTCGTCGAGCCGCGTGTAGTTGACCAGGCCCTCGGCCATGCCGAAGACCTGCTGGAGCGCGCAGCCGAGCGCCGGCCGCACCCGCCGCGCCGCCTCGTCGCTGAGCCGGGCCCCGCCGACCTGGAGCAGCGCCAGGCTCGACAGGTCCCAGCGGCTGCCCGCCGCCGCGTCCATCCAGACCAGCGCCAGCGGCGGCACCAGGGCCGTGATCGTGACCCGCTCGCGCTCGATCAGCGGAAACGCTTCGTCGGGGCTGGGCCGCAGCGCCAGCACGACCGTGCCGCCGGCGTGGAAAACGCCCAGGCTGCCCGGCGAGCTGAGCGGGAAATTATGGGCCGCCGGCAGCGCGCACAGATACACGCTGCCCGCATCCAATCCGCAGATCCGCGCGCTCTCCCTGACGCTGTAGAGATAATCGTCGTGGGTGCGCGGGATGAGCTTGGGCGCGCCGGTCGAGCCGCCGGAGAGCTGGAAAAACGCCACGCCGCCGGGGTCCGGCTCGGGCAAATCGACGGGCGCGGCGCGCAGACTGTCGAGCGCGACAAACTCGCCGGGCTCGCCCGCCACCAGCACATGGCGCAGCGCCGGGGCCTCGGCCAGCACCTCGCGGGCCAGGCCGCGGTAGTCAAAGCCGGCGTGCTGATCGGGGATCACATAGGCGACGGCCTCGGTGAAGGCGCAGAAATAGCCGATCTCGGCCCGGCGGTGGGGCGGCAGCGCCAGCACCGGCAGCGCGCCCAGCCGGAACAGCGCGAAGCAGACGGCGAAAAACTCGCCGACATTGGGCAGCTGGACAACCACCCGGTCGTCGGCGGCGATGCCCAGGCCTTGGAAGCCGGCCGCCAGCTCATCGGCCCAGGCGTCCAGCTCGGCGTAGGTCCAGCGCCGCTCGCGGTCGACCAGCGCCGTGCTGCCGCCGTGGGAGCGGGCGCGCTCGCGCAGCAGCCCGCCGAGCGTTTCGCCGCGCCAGTAGCCCAGCTCGCGGTAGAGCGCGGCGGCGTCGGCGGGCCACGGCGCGCAGCCGTCGAAGAACGGCTTGTCAGATGGGAGATTCGCCGCCATCACGCCCCCGCCGCCCGCTGGTTCAGGCCCATCGCGTTGAGCAGCGTGCCGAACTTGGCCGCCGTCTCCGCCACCTCGGCCTCGGGGCTGGAGCCGGGGACGATCCCGGCGCCGGCGTAGAGGCGCAGCCGGCGCCCCTCGACCTCGGCGCAGCGGATCGTCACCGCCCACTCGCCGTCGCCGCGCCCGTCGCACCAGCCGACCATCCCGGTGAAGAAGCCCCGGTCGAAGCCCTCAAGCTCGCCGATCGCCGCGCGGGCCAGGGCGGTCGGGTAGCCGCAGACCGCCGGCGTCGGGTGGAGGGCCAGCGCCAGCTCCAGCGACGAGGCGCGGCGCTCGTCAAGCTCGCCGGTGATCCTGCTCGCCAGGTGCCACATCGTCGCGGTCTGGACCAGCGAGGGCACCGCCGGCGCCTTGACCGAGCGGCAGTAGGGCCGCAGTCCGTCGGCGACGGCCTCGGCGACCAAGGCATGCTCGTGCAGATCCTTGGCCGAGACCAGCAGCGCCATCGCCCGCCGCCGATCCTCGGCCGGATCTTCGGCGCGCGGCGCGGAGCCGGCCAACGGATGGGCCGTGACGTGGCGGCCGGTGCGCGAGACCAGCAGCTCGGGGCTGGCCCCGACCAGCGTGCGGCGCCCGGCGCCAGGCAGATCGACGGCGAACGTGTAGCCCTGCTGGTTGCGCCCGGCCAGGCGGCGCACCAGCCCGGCCAGATCGATCTCAGCCGGCGCCGTCAGCTGGAGCGCCCGCGACAGCACCACCTTGCGCAGATCGCCGGCGGCGAAGCGGGCCAGCGCCGCCTCGACGCTGGCGGCGTACTCGGCGGGATGCGGCAGCGGCTCGATCGCGCAGCTCGGCCCCGCCGCCTCGCTGCTTTCCAGCGCGGCGAAGTTCAGTCTGCCGGCGCGGCGCACGGCGGCGGGCACGAGCAGCCGGGCCGGGGCGTCGGCGCAGAACGGCACCGCCCCCACCGCCAGCGGCGCCTCGACGCCCGCAGCGTCGGCGGCGGCCAGGGCCGATCCGACCGCGACCAGCAGCGCCGCCGGATCGGAGGCCGGCTGCTCGACGACAGCGGCCGCGCCCTCAGCCAGCAGCGTGCGGCTGGGCGAGGCGAAAAAGAACGGCGCGCCGGCGGCGTAGTCCGCCAACAGCTCGTTGGCGCGCTCCAACGCGATGACCGAACGGTCCTGAAGCATGGCAATCTCCTATCCAATCCCGGCCGGCCGGGGTCGCGGGCAGCCCGCAGGACCCGCCAGCGCCCGGCGCGGGACGGTCAGCACACAGCGATCGGCGGCGCTCAGGCCAGCGCTGCGGCGGGCTCCGTTTCAAACCGCAGCCCGGCCAGCAGCCGCACCTGCTCCATCAATTCGGCGAAATGGCCGTGGGTCAGGGATTGGGGGCCGTCCGAGGTGGCGCGGTCGGGATCGTGATGGACCTCGATCATCAGGCCGTCGGCGCCCGCCGCGAGGCCGGCCAGGGCCAACGGGCGGACCAGATACCACTTGCCGGTGCCGTGGCTCGGGTCGGCGATCACCGGCAGATGCGAGCGGCGCTTGGCCACCGCCACCGCGTTCAGATCCAGCGTGTTGCGGGTGGCGGTCTCGAACGTGCGGATGCCGCGCTCGCACAAAATCACCTGGCGGTTGCCGGTCGCCAGCACGTACTC
Organism: Herpetosiphonaceae bacterium; assembly: GCA_036406115.1. Classification (GTDB taxonomy): domain Bacteria; phylum Chloroflexota; class Chloroflexia; order Chloroflexales; family Herpetosiphonaceae; genus DASWWB01. Next base: position 1,607 of record DASWWB010000194.1, on the reverse strand, counting down.
GGCGGCCAGCAGCCACTCCTCGACCGTCGCCGACGGGCCGCGCTTGATCATCACCGGCCGGCCGGTCTGGCCCGCTTCTTCGAGCAGGGCGAAGTTTTGCATGTTGCGGGCGCCGATCTGGATGAGGTCGGCGTAGCGCGCCACCAAGTCCACGTCGCGGGTGCTCAGCGCCTCGGTGACAATCGGCAGGCCCGTCGCCTCGCGGGCCAGCGCCAGCAGCTTGAGGCCTTCCTCGCCCAGGCCGCGGAAGGCGTAGGGCGAGGTGCGCGGCTTGAAGGCGCCGCCGCGCAGGATGTGGGCGCCGGCCTCCGCCACCGCCCGCGCCGTCGAAAGCAGCTGGGATTCGCTCTCGACCGAGCAGGGGCCGGCCATCACCACCGGCTGCCCGCCGCCGATCTCGACCGATCCGACCCGCACGACCGTGGCCTCGGGCCGGAACTCGCGGCCGGCCAGGGTATAGGGCTGGCGCGTCGGCACCACTTCGCTGACGCCGCCCATCGCCTGGATTTGCTCGCCCAGCTGGGCGGGGATCTTGCCGCCGACGGCGGCGATCATCGCCCGCGCGCCGCCCTCCCAGACGTGGCCGCGCAGCCGGTGCTCCGCCAGCCGCTCCAGCACGGCGCTTCTGGCGGCGCGATCCGCCGTCGCGCTCATTATGATCACCATGATTGCGTTCCTCATAGCGCGGGCGGCGATGACGCACACCACCGCCGCCCGCCAGCCAGACATGCCCACCGACAGCACCGGTGGCCATGTAAAAACAGTTTATTCCGTTTAAACTGTTTTTATTTGCGCGGCAGTATAGCCAGCAGCCGGCGGTTTGTCAAACTGGCAAGATGGGCTTTTAGGTGATTGGGAAGGGGCAAACCGCAACTCGGGCGCGCCGAAGCGGGGCGGCCCCTGCTCCCGGGGCGCCCAGCCTGGCGGCGCGGATTTTAATGCTTAGGCGTCGAGAGTCGCACCTCCGTCCACGCGCAAATCGTGCAGGGTGATGTGGCGGGCGGCGTCCGAGACCAGGAACGCCACCGCCTCGGCCACGTCCGCCGGCGCGGCGATCCGCCCGAGCGGAATGCCGAGCCGGAACTCGGCGGGATCGCCGGCGATGACCCGCTGCGGGCCGCGCTCGTCGTGCCAGAGCGCGCGCTGCATCTCGGTGTCGGTGGAGCCGGGTGAGACGACGTTGCAGCGGATGCCGAGCGGCGCCAGCTCCAGCCCCAGGCACTTGGTAAACTGGGCGGCGGCGGCCTTCGAGGCGGCGTAGGCCGCCATCTGGGTGCGCGGCGCCGCGGCGGCATTCGAGCCGACCGTGACGATCGCGCCCGCGCGCCTGGCGGCCATGCGCCGCGCCGCCGCCCGCGAGACATTGAACACGCCGGTCGCGTTGACGGCGAAGGTCGCGGCCCAATCCTCGTCGCTCAGCTCCAACGCCGGGCCGAGCCGGAGGATGCCGGCCACGTTGGCTAGGATCGCCAGCGTCCCCAGCTCGCGCTCAGCCTGATCGACTGCCCGCTCGACCGCCGCCGCATCGCGCACGTCGCAGCCCAGGCCGAGCGCCTGGAGACCGGCGGCCCGCAGCTCGGCGGCGATCGCCTCGGCGCCGGCGGCGT
>DASWWB010000193.1:0-18237 GCA_036406115.1 Herpetosiphonaceae bacterium | reverse complement strand
CGAGGTCGCCGGGTCGCTCCCGTCGCCGCTGCCGCGCAGCACGACGCCGCCGCGCCGGATGTAGAGCGTGCCGTTGATCTCGTAGCGGCCCGGGCTGAGCAGGAGCGCGCCGCGGATGCCGTTGGCGTCGGGCGTGCGGTTGCCGATCGCGTCGAGCGCCTGCTGGATGCGGGCGGTGTTGTCGCCGCTGGCCGGGCCGAGGGTCTGCACGGCCGGGGCGACCGGCAGCGCCCGTTCGCCCGAGCGGTAGCCGGCGTAGCTGAAGTCGGGGATGCGGTTGCTGCCGCTGTCGGAGGCGTATTGCAGCCGCTGGCTGGCATTGTAGAAGACCTTGGTTGACTGCCAGGCGCCCGAGACCGGCGCCGGCGGGTAGGAGCCGCAGAACGACGGGACGTAGCCGCCCGGCGGCGGGGTCGGCGTGGCGGTCGGCGGCAGCACGGTCGGCGTCGGCGGCGGCGTGGCCTGGAGCGTCAGCTCGTGGATGGACCACCAAGAGCCTGAGGACGCGGTCAGGGTGACGCGGACGTAGCGGGCGCTCTGGGCGCCGGTCGCGATCGTCGTCACCTGGCCCGAGCCCGCGCCGCTGGCGGCGTTCGTCCACGTGCTGCCGTTCGCCGAGACCTGGAGCTGGTAGCCGCGCGGGTAGTCGCCGGTCGAGGCGCCGGCGTCCAGCACCACGCCGACGAAGCTGGTCGCCTGGCCGAGATCAACCTGATACCACTGGCCGGCGGCCTGGCCGAGCCCGCCGCTCCAGCGCGTCGCGGCGTTGCGGTCGATGCCGCGGGCCGGGCTGCCGTTGGCCTCGGTCGATGAAGCTGTCGCGACCCAGCCACCCGGCAGCGGAGGGCTTGTGGCGGTGGCGGTCGGCGGGATTGCCGTGCCGGTTGGGGTGACCGTCGGCGGCGCCGGCGTCCTGGTCGGCGTATTCGTCGGCGGCGCCGGGGTGTTGGTCGGCGTGCCGGCGAGGCGATTCCACAGCGCCGGCGTTGTCGCCGGCTCCCAGCCGACTTGCGAGGTGTGGGCCTGGAGGCACTGGTAGGTGCTGCCGTCGTAGGTCACCTGGGCGCCCACGGCGTAGGGCGTGTTCGGCGCCCACGGGCTCGGCGCCGCTTCGGCACCGGTGGCGAAGCTGCTCAAAAAAAGACTGCACAGGATAAATAGCGAAACAACACGCCGCATGTTGGCTCCTTTTAGTCTAGTGACATTACAAAAGGGACCTATCGGACCGGCCGTTGCCAGGGATTCCTCGCTCCTTTCGTTGAAACTGGCGTTTTTTTCAAAGATTTATTCCGTTCAAGCTACGAAATACCCTATCACGCCAGGCGACGGACTGTCAAGAGATTCATTAAAATATCGTTTAAACAGCGCGGCGCCTCCGTCGCTGGAGACGCCGCGCTTGCGGATTGATGCTGCTGGGGGGGCTGCGCGGATCGCCGCGGCCCCGCCGATCGAATCGAACCAAACGCCTAGTAGTTTTTGAGGCGCTCGTCCATGCGCTGCTTGCGCTCGGCGGCCTCCTGAAGCTCGGCGGCGGCCTGCTGTTTGCGGCGCTCCTCCTGGGCCGCGCGGCCCTCGGCGCTGATCGGGAGCTGGGCGCCGAGGTCTTCCAGCGTGTCGGCGGCCTTTTGCCGGACCTGCTTGAGCTGCTCGCCGCCAACCTGGACGCCGCGCCGGGTTTTGGTCCACGCCAGCACGATCACGTCCATCAGCAGAATGCCCGCGACGTTCCAGAACGCCTGGTAGAACGACCAGGCCAGCTCGTTGTAGACCGAGTGCAGCAGCGAGCGGAAGAACGGCGAGCTGAACACCTGGAACGCCAGCGCCACGAGATAGGCGCCGATCAGCAGTCGCGCGTACGAGCGCCCCGGCTTGTGCCAGCGCAGCACGCTGACGACGCGCGGCACGAAGCGCAGGAAATAGATGATGATCACATTCAGCAGCGCCAGCCCGAAGCCGATAAACAGATTGGTGATCGCCTGGTCACCCAGGCCCAGCGCGTTGAGATCGATGTTCATGGTTGTCTCAGGCCCGAAAGCCTGCCTCATCTAGGGGAGCGGAAACCGCCGCTCCGTGCGGGGCGTCAGCCCGTCGGGCACCCCAGGGCGATGAGCTGCGCCAGCAGCGGGAATTGCTCCGCCAGGTAGTCGCGTTTGGCGGCGCTGTAGCGCGGCCACTCGGCCTGGACGCTCCGGGCGTGATGCGCCGCCAGGAGCCGGTAGTCGTAGCGGACAAAGCGCGCCAGCAGATGGACGATCACCGCGTGCGCCCGGGCCGGCGCCGAGACCGCCCAGCGGCCCTCGACCGACAGCCGCTGCGGGTTGAAGCTCCCGCCGGCCTGGATGCGCTTCAGCTCGCTGTCAAGCTCCCAGTAGATCGGCGGCAGCAGCCCCTTGACCTCGGCGGTTTGCGTCAGCTGGCGCCGCCGCTCGCGCTTGCCCGCGCTGAACTGCATCCCGGCGCCCAGCAGCGCGTCGCGCTCCAGCTCCTCGATCCGCCCCTCGAACGCCGCCTCGCTGCTCAGGTAGTTCAGATAGCCGAGGGCGTGGAGCATGTCGACCAGCTCCGGCGCAAGCTCCGCCGGCGTGCAGGGCAGATCGCGCGGGACCAGATCCGGCCTGATCGTGATCACGATCGGCGCTGCCTGGCGGCGGTCGGTGCCGCGCAGGACATAGATCGGGCTGTCAAGATCGGCCCAGAGCGAGTCTGCCTCGGCCAGCAGCGGCGGCGGCAGCGGCCGGCGCTCCGGGTCGCCGACCTCTTTGACCAGCGCCAGCATCTGCCCGATGTAGGCGTCGTCGAGCAGCCGCGCCTCGCGCCGGAGCCCTTCGGCCAGCCCGAGCAGCTGGCCGGTCTTGCTCAGCGTTTCGCGCGGCGTTCGGAGGCAGGCCTCGATCCGCTTGATCGCCAGCACATCGGTGACGCCGCGACAGAACGACAGGCCGTTATCCAGCTCCACGATCACCGGCTCATGTTCGATCAGATTCAGCAGCGTCGGCCGGGCCGCCTGGTAGACCTGGCCAGCCAGGGCGGCTTCATAGGAGAAGCGCCGCATCAGCAGCGGGGCCTCGCCCTGGTCCGGCGAGAGGATGATGGCGTAGCGCAGCGCGTCGCAGGCCAGATAATCCCGTCCCAGCAGCGCCGCGAGCTGCGGGCTCCAGCCCAGCCGGTCGACCTGGAACTCGTTCAGCGGGCACTCGCGGCCGCAGGCGCTCTTGAGGGCCTCGGCGTAGCGCGCCGCGAGCTTACCTCTGACGTTGAACAGCGCGCCGGCCCAGGGATTGGGATTCGCGCCCATCTCAGGCCTCTCCCGCGCGAACGCTCAGCAGCTCGCGGGCTTTCGCCTGCGCCTCCAGCTCGGCGACCATGCGCTCCGCCCGCTGGAGCTTGGCCTCCTCGCCGTAGCGCTGCTCGGAGTTGAAATAGGCCTCAAGCTCGGCGGCGATCATCTCGCCGGTGATCGGCCGGTACAGCTCCGCCAGCAGATCGACTTTGCGCTCGTAGGGCTGCTCGAAAAACAGCGAGCGATCCTCGTACCAGCCGCCGGGGATCTCGAAATCTGCGCTTTCCGCCAGCAGCTTCTGGGTGATGCTCTCGATCGGCCGCCCGGTGAAGCGCGGATCCTTGCGCTTGAACTCGACGCACAGCTCGCCCAGCTCCTGCCAGCTCACCCCGCGCTTGCCGGCGAAGGGATTGGCGATCCAGGACCCTGCCCGCCCGGGGGCGCGTGCCGGCGCCTCGGCCGGGGGCGCGAGCTTGCCGTCGACCTGGACGAGGTTGCGCTTGATCTGGCGGGCCAGCTTGATCTGGGTCAGCCGCACGTAATCTTCCCAGCGCTCGGGGCCGTCGATCGCCTCGCGGTGGTGGAAGCGCTGGCGCAGCGCGCTGTCGGTGGCCGTCGGCTCGTTGGTGGCAGCGTAGGTCTGGGCGTTGCCGACGTGCTGGGTGAAGGCGCCGTCGAGGAACTGCATCGTGATGTTCAGCACGTCTTTGTCGGCGCCGCCCATGCCCGGGTCGCCGCGCGACAGCAGCAGCAGATCGACATCGTCGAAGAACACTAGGGCCAGCGCGCTGCGGTCGCGGACCGTCGCCAGCTTCTCGTTGAGCAGCTTGCCCGTGCGGCCGTAGTATTCATCCTTGATCCCGGGATCGATCAGCACGAAGCGGACGGGCAGCCCGGCCTGCTCGCCGCGCTGGCTGAGGCGGGTCATCGCCATGCGGAACAGCGTGGTCTTGCCCGTGCCGGGGAATCCATCGAACAGGACCGTGCTCGGCAGGCCGCCAAGCTCCAGGATGGGATTGAAGCCGCGCTCGGCGTCGTAGAGCGCCAGCCGATCGACATAACGGATCAGGGCGCGTTTGGCCGCCGTGTTGCCCACGACCTGCTCGGGCTGCACCGGCGCGAACTCGACCTTGGCCGCCTTGCCCTCGGCTGACGCGCTGAAGCCGCGCAGCTCGATCGCGCCGACCTTGATCGCATTGCCCTCGACCCGCGCCAGCAGCTCCGGGGCGTGCTGATCGCTTTCGGCGACCATCTGGTCCCGCAGGGCGATGAAATAATCGCGGCTCAGGTTGACCAGATCGGCAGCCGACTCGACCAGCGGGCTGTTGTCGGGATTGCGCTGGGTCGCGGCCTTGAGATAGAAGGAGAGGATACCCTTGAGATCGTCGTCAGGCCCCTGGCCGACCGCGAAGAAGCGCCCCTCGGGCTTGGGGAAGCTGGCCAGGTCCTCGCCCTCGGGCGCGCTCAGCTCGCTGGCGACGAGGGCGCCGAGCGCGAACAGGGCGTAGCTGCCGATGAAGGCGGTCTGGCGCGGGTCGATCGAGCCGGCCAGCTCCTGATACAGCTCATAGTAGAGGCACAGGCCGCGCCGCGCCGTCAGCAGCAGATGGTTGACGGGCTCGCTCACCAGGTAGCCGCCGGCGCCGGGCAGCTTGCGCAGCTCGGCCGCCAGATCGTAGGACACGCCGCGCATGGGGACATTCTGCATCCGGAATTCGGCGTCGGCGCGGTGTCGGTCGAGATCGGAATCGCTGATCTCGTGGATGTTATCTTTGGTCGCCATGGTTCAACTCTCTGCCGCCGCAGTCGCGGGGCTGCAAAAAACAATCGTTAGCACACCAGATCGCCGTTGCGCGACACGCCGTAGACGACGCAGGGATTGCCCTCCTCGTCGGCGTCGCCCAGGTGCTGCTTGATCGCCAGCGGAGCCAGCAGCACGGTCGACTGGAGCGTCGGCCCCGCCGCCATTGGCTCGCGGCCGAACAGCCGGTCGCCCAGCGAGCGCTCGCCGGCCTTGGTCGTGGCCACGCGGTCGATCGCGCAGCGCAGGATCCAGGGATCGGCGGGCGCTGCGGCGAAGGCCTCGCTGATGAAGCGATCGTTTTCAGTCCACTGGTGGTGATAAGGGCCGATCGTGACCCGCTCGATGGCCTGGGGCACGATCCAGGCCGCCTCGTTGCACAGCCCGATGATCTCCTGGAGCTGATGGCGGCCGTTGGCGGCGGAGTCGATCAGCCCGTGCAGCATATCCAGCCCGCCGGTGACATGCCAGCCGCCGCGCTCCAGGAAATGGAGGGTCGTGCATTCGAAGAGATTGACGCTGCGGATCACGCCGGTCCAGCTGATCGCGTGGAGCCGGTCGCCGCCGGCGCCAAGCTTGACCGGCGGGTAGATCCGGAAGTCGGCGACGACGCTGGTGGCGGCCAGCCGATCGAGATACGAGCGCTGGAGCCAGAGGATTTGCTGCTTGACCGGCCGCTCGCCCTGGAAGATCGCGCGCGTCGCCTCCCTGAGCAGCTCATCGGGCGACGGGATGTCGGCGAGCTGCTCGCGGGCGTTGGCGCAATCCTCGCGCAGGGCCCAGAAATCCTTGAACGTCGGCATGCCGGACTCGGTCGGGTCGATCGTGAGCGGCAGCGGCTCGATCTGCAACAGCTGCCGCCCGTGTTTCAGCGCCAGCACCATCATCGTCGCCCGCAGCTCGTGGAGGAAATCGCGGGTCGCCTGGGCGGCCACGGCGCTGATCCTGCCGGCGGCCTGCTCCTCGCGCAGCACCGCCCGGAGCCAGCCAAACCGCTCGCCGAGCTTGTCGCAGTACTCGACGACGGCGCGGTCGGGCAGGAGGCGCTGGGCCTGGCCGGCTCCCCGGGCTTGCAATGGATGGCGGTTGATCGTCATGGCTTACCGCTGCTCGGCGTACTGGCTTTCGAGCTGCTCCATGCGCGCGTCGAAGGTCTGGATGATTTGCTCAAGGTGATCGGTGTAGGATTTGAGCTTCTGCTCGTCGATCAGCTTTTTCTCGGCCCGATCGGCGGTTTCGGCCAGGATGCCCTCGACCTGCTCGGTCATGACCCGGGTGGTGGAGTCGGCGGCGTAGTTGAGGGATTTGTCGATCGTGGAGAAGCCCTTGATCTCAAGCGCCGTCTCCATAATCTGATAGATGCCCTCGAAGACCTGGGTCATGTTGGCGATCTTCTCCTGGGTCTTGATCTTGTTCTGGGCCAGGGCCGCGATCGCCTGCTTGAAGCCCTCCATGTGGGCGCGGACGATCGGCTGGGCCTCCTTGGCGTTTTTGAGGACCTCGAAGTATTGGGTCTCGTTGAGATTCGCCTCGTCGAGCTGGCCCTGGAGCGCGGTGCGCTCGACCTGCAACGTGGCGTAGCTGGATTCATCCGAGACCTGGATGCGCCGGTCAAGCTCGGCGATCTCGGCCTGGAGCCGCTTGACCTCCTGGCGCCAGTGCTCGTATTTGGGCTGGTTCTCGACCAATTTCTGGGAAAGCTCGGCGTCGGTGGCCTGGAGTTTGGCGTAGGCGTCGGCGTTGCGAGCGATGGTGGCGCTCAGCGAGTCGACCGTGCCGCGGGCGTAGGCGAGGATGGTTTTCATGGAGCCGTCGATGTTTTGCTGGCGGATGCGCTTGACAATCATCTGGCGGGCCATGCGCTTGTTGAAGACGCCGACCAGCTTCTCCATGCCCCGCGCGTCGCGGAAGGTCGCCACGTTGCGGCCGAGCTCGTCAAGCTCGCTGGTCAGGTCGCCGATCAGGGTTTGGAGGTCCGTGGCGTATTCGCGGCCGGTCGCGATGGCCCCGTCAAGCTTGCTGAGGTCGGCGATCGTCGCTTGCTGGCGCTGCTTGGGATCCGTCAGGCGCGACACCGTGGATTCGTACTCGCTGAGGCGCTGGCCGACCTCTTGCTCGTGGGCGAGCTCGCGCGCCCGCACCGCCTTCAGTTTTTGGGCCTTTTGTTTTCCGTCTCTCGTCTGGCTCAGAATTTGTTCGTCGATCATGGCTCGAAAGCCTCCTGCAACACTAAGGGGAATAATGGTTGGGTCGCCGGGCGATGTGTCCTCTCAGCTAGCTGTCATAACCTACGCGGTGTTGGTGCGGGGGTTGCAAGGATCGGCGGAGCAGGGGGAGGAGGGGCGGGCAGGGCCGGGCGGCCCATGCGCGGGCGAGGCTTTGCCGCAAAAGCCGGGGAGCGCCGCGCGTGGGCGGCGCGGCGTCAGGCGGCGACCTGGAGCATGTAGCCGATGCCAGGGACGGTGATGACCAAGCCGGGCTCGGCCGGATTGCGCTCGATCTTCTGGCGCAGGCGGTGGACGAGCTGCTTGAGCAGCTGGCGGTCGCCGATGCCCTGGTAGCCCCAGACGTGGCTGGTGAGCCGCTCGGCGCTCAGCGTGCGGCCGGCGTTGGCGATCAGATAGTGCAGCAGGCGGAACTCAAGATTGGTGAGGCGGATGCTGTCGGCGCCGTCGACGCTGACCGCTTGCATCTCCACATCCAGGCTGATCCCGCCCGCCACCAGCGGCGCCGGCCGCTCGATGCCGGAGCGGCGCAGCAGCGCCCGCACCCGGGCCAGCAGCGAGCGCGGGCTGAATGGCTTGGTCAGGTAATCGTCGGCGCCCAGGTCGAGGCCCTGGATCTGGTCCTCCTCGCTGGAGCGCACCGTCAGCATCATGATCGGCGTCTCGCTCTGCTGGCGGATGCGCTTGCAGATCTCGAAGCCGCCCAGGCCGGGCAGATTGACATCGAGGATTACCAGGTCCGGCTGCTCGGCCTCGAAGCGGCTGACCGCCTGGTGGCCCTCGCTGGCCTCCAGCACCAGGTACCCGGCCTGGCGCAGCGCGAAGCCGATCAGCCCCAGCAGCTCAAGATCATCATCGACAACCAAGATCTTCATCGTTGTCCTTTCGTGGCAGTTCGACGCACATGCGGGTTCCCGGCTGGCCGGGCTGGACATAAATCCTGCCGTCATGGCGCTCGACAATTGACTTGACGATCCAGAGCCCGAGGCCGAAGCCGCTCTGCTCGGGCTCCTCGGCGGCGGCGCGCACAAACTGGCTGAACATCGACTCCTGGGTCAGCGCCGGCATGCCCGGCCCCTCGTCAGCGACCCAGATTGTCACCGCCGCCTCGGCCACCGCGCCGCCGATCGTGATTGTCGAGCCGGCGGGGGCGTATTTGTTAGCGTTGGCCAGCAGATTGACGAAGACCTGGACCAGGCGCGGGCTGTCGCCGACGACCGGCGGCAGCGGGTAGGGTAGATCGACCGCCGCGCGCTGGGAGCGCTGGCCCAGCAGCGGCCGCGCCAGCTCCAGCGCCTCCTCGACGACCTCGTCCAGCGCGATCGTCCGCCGGCGGATGGCGTGCTGGCCGGCCTCGATCCTGGCGCTTTCCAGCAGATTATCGATCAGCTGGGTGAGGCGCAGCGTGCCGCGCTGGAGCGAGCCGATCAGCTGCCCGATCTGCTCGGTGGTGAGGTCCGGCAGCTGGTCGAGCAGCAGCTCGATCGACGCCAGCTGGGCCGAGAGCGGCGTGCGGAACTCGTGCGAGACATTGGCCAGCACCGCGTCGCGCAGGCGCCTGGTGGCCTCGATCTCAGTTTCGTCGCGCAGCACCTGGACCTGCTGCTCGTCGGCCAGCTCGGAGCTGGTGATCACGACGCTGCGCCTGCTGCCGTCGGCCAGCAGCAGATGCTCGATCGCCCTGGTGCCGCCGCGAAAGCGGGCGTGGATGATCGGGCAGTGCTCCTGGCAGGGCCGCTCGCCGCCCGGCCCGACCGGATTCAGCACGTCGCCGCAGAACCGGCCGATCGCCGCCTGCGGCTCGATGCCCAGCATGCTCGCCGCCTGGGGATTGAGGTAGCGGATGCGCCGCTCGCGGTCGACAGTAAACACGCCCTCGACAATCCCGGTGATGATCGCCTGGGCCTCGTGCTGCTGCCGCCGCAGATCCGCCGTGAGCTGGAGCAGCCGGTAGCGCATCTCCTCGAACGAGGCCGCGAGCGTGCCGATCTCGGCGCCGGTCGCCTGGCTGATGGGCGTGTGGAGGTCGCCGCGGCCGATGCGCGACGCCGCCGCTGTGAGCTGGCGCAGCGAGGCGCTGAGCCGGCGGCCGAGCAGCAGGCTCAGCGCGGCGGCGACCAGCGCCAGCAGCACCGTCAGGCCGACCAGCGTGGTGACGAACTCGCGCACCGAGCCGGCGACGCCTGCCAGCGGCAGCTCGGCCTCGATCAGCCCCAGCACCCGGCCTTGGCCGTTGGCAAGCGGCACCGCCGCCAGGTAGCGGCCGCGCGCCGGAATCCTGGCGCTGCCGGCCTGGCCGCCCAGCGCCGCCCGCCGCAGGATCGCCTCGTCGGGGTTGGCGGCGGCGAGCGCCTCCGCCGGCTGCCAGATTGTGATCGCCAGCCCCAACTCGGCGCTCAGCTCGCCGGCCAGGGCCGTGTCCAGCTGGCGGACGCCGATCACGGCGAAGGACGGGTCGGCCAGCAGCCGTGATCGGGCGGCCAGCAGCAGCGGCCCCGCCGCCGGCGCGTAGAGCAGCGCCTCGTCGGTCTCCTGGGCCGCCGCCAGCTCCAGCCAGGGCGCGGCGGCGCCGCTGGTCTGCACCACCGCGCCCGCGCGCAGCACGGCGAAGCCGCTCAGCCGGCTGCTGGAGCGGAACTGGTCGAGGAAGGCGGCCAGCCCCGCCGGATCGTTCTCCTGGAGCAGCCGCAGCAGCGTCGGCCGCTCGCTGAGGAGCTGGGTCAGCACCCGCACGTCGGCGCCGATGCCGCCCAACGCCTGGCGGGCCGCCGCGCCGGCCTGGGTCACGCGGGCCCGGGCCTGCTCGTCGGCGAAACGCTGGTGCTGGCGCACGGCGATGATCACCACGCCGCTGATCGCCAGTACCAGCAACCCCACGTTGATCCCCGCCAGCAGGGATCCCAGCCGCAGCCGCCGCACCGCCGCTAGGCCTTCCGCTTATGCAGCAGCTCGGTGCTCATCACCAGGATCAGCGAAAACAGGCCCAGCACCAGCGCCGCGCTGTAGGCGCCGACATACTCGCGGTCGTCGAGCGCGCGGAAAATGTAGAGCGTGGCGGTTTCGGTCCGCCCCTGCACGCCGCCGCTGACCACCAGCACCGCGCCGAACTCGCCGAGCGCGCGGGCGAAGGTCAGGGTCAGGCCGTAGAGGAAGCCCCAGCGCAGCGCCGGGAACGTCACTTTCCAGAAGGTCTGCCAGCCGGAGGCGCCGAGCGTCGCCGCCGCCTGCTCCTGCTCGACGCCGAAGGCGTCCAGCACTGGCACCAGCTCGCGGACCATGAACGGCAGCGTCACGAACAGCGTGGCGATGATCATGCCCGGCAGCGCGAAGGCGATTTTAATGCCGATCGCGTCGGTCAGCGGCGCCAGCAGGCCGCGGCGGCCGAACAACAGGATGAGCATGTAGCCCGCCACCACCGGCGAGATGGCGAAGGGCAGATCGAGGATGCCGTTGATCAGGCGGCGGCCGGCGAAGCGGTGGCGGACCAGGATCCAGGCCACCATCGTGCCGAACACGCCGTGGACCGCCAGCGTGACCAGGCTGATCAGCAGCGTGCGCCAGAAGGCCGACAGCACGTCGGGCTCGCTCAGCGCCTCGGCGATCGCGCCCAGCCCGTTGGCGAAGGCGCCGGTCACCAGGGCGCCGATCGGCGCCAGGATCAGCCCGCCGATATAGGCCACCACCAGGCCGATCAGCAGCCAGCGCTGCCAGCCGCCGCGCCCGGGCCGCGAAGGTGAATGGGAACTCATGCGCTCTCCCTGCGCTTGCCGCGCTGGAATAGATCGACCAGGATGACAATGCTGAAGGCGATCAGCAGCATTACCACCGACATCGCGCTGGCGCCGCGCTGGTTCTCGGACTCGATCTCGCCCAGCACGTAGACGGCGGCGGTCTGGGTGCGCATCGGCAAGTTGCCGGCCACGATCACGACCGCGCCAAACTCGCCGATCGCCCTGGCGAAGCTCAGCAGGATCCCGCTGACCAGCGCCGGCCGGATCGCCGGCAGGGTCACGCGGCGGAAGATTGTCCAATCCGAGGCGCCCATCGTCGCCGCCGCCTCCTCCTGGGCGCGGTCCAGGCTCAGCAGCACCGGTTGGACCGTCCGCACCACAAAGGGGAAGCTGACGAACAGCAGCGCCAGGATGATTCCCGGCGGCGCGAACATGATTTTAATCCCATAATCGTTTAGGAGCCAGGCGCCGAGCGCCTGCTGCGGGCCGTAGAGCACCACCAGCGTCACGCCGGTGACCAGGGTCGGGATGGCGAAGGGCAGATCCACCACCGCGTTGAGCAGGCTTTTGCCGGGAAACTCGTAGCGCACCAGGACATAGGCTGTCATCAGGCCCATCACGCCGTTGATCGCGGCCATCAGGGCGCTGGTCCAGAGCGTGAGCCCAAGCGCATGCCAGGCGACCGGCATGGTCACCGAGCGCCAGAGCGCGCCGAGGCCGCCGCGCAGCCCGTCCACCATGATCACCGAAAGCGGCAGGATGAGCATGACGAAAAGATAGGTGAGCGCGGCGGACCGCACGCTCCAGCGCCCCCACGGCACGCGGGCGGGGGCGCTGGTCTCGGCGGGAAGCGCGGCGCTCATTATTTCTGAACCTCGGCGATCACCGCGCTATAGACGCCGGTGTCGCCGAAGTAGTCGGGCGTGGCCTTGCCCCAGCCGCCGAAATATTCGATCGTGAACTGGTCCTGGAGCGCCGGGTAGCGCGCGGCGGTGGCCTTGGCGACCTCGGCGTCGACCGAGCGCAGGCCGTATTCGGCGAAAATCTCCTGGGCCTGCTTGGTGTAGAGGAACTGGACGAAGGCCTCGGCGACCGGGCGCACGCCATGCTTGTCGGCGTAGGTGTCGATCACCGCGACCGGGTTCTCGATCAGGATGCTGGAGCGCGGGATGACCAGCTCGTAGCTCTGGCCGCCCTTCTGGCCGACCAGCACCTCGTTTTCGTAGGTGATCGCCACGTCGCCGACGCCCTGCTCGAAATTGGTGATGCTTTCGCGGGCGCCCTTGTCCATCACCGTCACGTTCTTGAGCACCGCCTTGAGGAACTCGCGGGCGGCGGCGTCATCGTCCTTGGCCACGCCGTCCACGAAGCCGCGCTTGGCCGCGCCGTAGAGCGCGAGGATGTTCCACTGGGCGCCGCCGCTGGTCTTGGGGTTGGGCGTCAGGATCTCGACGCCGGGCTTGGCCAGGTCAGCCCAGTCTTTGATGCCCTTGGGGTTGCCCGTGCGGACCGCGAACGATACGACCGAGTCGCTGACCATGCCCTTGGTGGCGTTGGCTTTCCAGTCGTGGGTGATCAGATTGGCCTTGGTGATGCGGTCGATGTCGGCTTCCAGCGAGAGCGCGGCGACGTCGGCCTCGAAGCCCTCGACGATCGCCCGCGACTGGGCGCCGGAGCCCTGGTAGGACTGCTCGAACTTGACCTCCTGGCCGGTCTTCTGCTTCCACTCGGCCTGGAACAGCGGGATGATCTTCTCGTAGGCCTCGCGCGGCGTGGTGTAGGCGCCGAGGATCAGGGTCACGCTGCCGGCGGCCGGGGCGCCGCTGTTGGCGGGCGCGGCGGTGCCGGCGCTTTCAGTGCCGCCGCAGGCGGCGAGCAGGCCGGCGACGAAGAAGGCCAGCACGATGCGGGAAAGCTGTTTCATGGCGAAGACTCCTTTGGCGATCCCCGTCCCTTGCGGCGGGGAGAAGCGAATCTGCTGCGAAAAACCGATCCGGCGCCGCTAGAGCGGCAGGGTGGTCGACCGGCTCGTCTCATCGACGACAAACATCTGTTTCACGCGGGATTGATTGGCGGTGACATAGCGCGAGCGGACGATCAGCACCGGGTGCTGGCGCATCTCGCGCAGCACCTCGCGCAGCACCGGCGACAGAGCCAGCCGCCCGTCGAGGCCGGGCAGCGGCGCGCCGAGCACCAGCAGGCCGTAGGCGCCGCTATTCATCTCGGCGACGATCTCCTTGGCGGCCTGGCCCTCGCGGATCTTGGTCTGGGCCGGCACGTCGCGCTGCTCCAGCGTGCGCACGCCCGCCTCCAGGAAGCGCTCAATCCGCTCGCGGGGGTGCTCGTCGTTGGCCAGGATGGAAAGGATGGTGGCTTGGGCGCCGATGTGGCGCAGCAGCTGGCCGGCGAAAATCACATCTTCCTTGCCCGGCTCGCCGCCGGTGACGCAGATCAGCGCCTCGGTGATGGCCGGCTGGGCTTGCGGCACGAGGAGCAGGTGGTGCTGGCCCGCCTGGAGGATCTCCTCGACGAGATCGAGGTTTTGGTTGGATTGGATCGGCACGACCGCCAGCTCGTAGTGCTGGCGCTCGACCTCGCCGCGCAGGGCCTGGACCAGTTCGTCGGCGCTGGCGCGGGTTTGGAAGGCCGGGAGCCCGCCGCCGATTTGCTCCTGGGTTTCGCGCAGATGGGTTTGCAGCGCCTCAGGGTTGGCGCCGTAGCCCAGTAGCGTGGTGCGGGCGTGGGCCAGCTTGGCGATCTGGCTGCCGGTGACGAGGGCGGCCTTGGCGCCGGCCGAGCCGTCAGTCAGCAGCAGCAGATTGAGCGCCGGGTGGGCCAGGGCGTGGATCCGCCGCACCGCGACCCAGGCTTGGGCGCCGGGCCGCAGCGGAAAGCGCCGGGCCTGGTCCTGCGAGCGCAGCGCGTCAACTAGGATCGACTCATCGCCGAACGCGCCGGCGGGGGCGATCGACTGGACGCCGGCGATCGCCGGGATGCGCAGCCGCAGCCGCTCGAAGGCGCCGCTGAAGGTGCTTTGCTCCACCGTGCCCTGGCCGAGTGCCGAGCCCAGCAGCTCGTCCTGGGCGTCGGCCAGCGCCACGTCCTCGGGCCGGAACAGCACGCGGATGTAGCGCGAGGCGGGCTGGTCGCGGGCCTCGGTCTGGAGCGGGAAGCGCAGCGGCCCGACCCGGATGCTGTCGTCGGTACAGGTGCCGCGCAGCAGGTTGGCGGTGCCGAGAAAGGTCGCCACGAATTCGGTCTGCGGCCGCTGGTACAGCTCCTCGGGCGGCCCGACCTCCAGCAGCCGCCCGACGTTCATCACGCCCATGCGGTCCGCCAGCTCGAAGCCCTCCTCTTGGTCGTGGGTGACGAAAATCGTGGTGACGCTAAGCTCGCGCTGGATTTGGCGCAGGCTGCGGCGCAGGTCGGCGCGGATCTTGGCGTCCAGCGCGCCGAAGGGCTCGTCCAGCAGCAGCACCTGCGGCCGGTGGGCGAGGGCGCGGGCCAGGGCCACCCGCTGCTGCTGGCCGCCGGACAGTTGGCGCGGCATGCGGCCGCCCAGGCCGGACAGGCCGACCATGTGCAGCAGTTCGTCGCGGCGCTGGCGGCGCTCGGCGGCAGGGGCTTTGCGGATCTGAAGGGGGAATTCGATGTTCTCGGCGACGGTCATGTGCTGGAACAGGGCGTAGTGCTGGAAGACGAAGCCGGTGCCGCGCTCCTGGGGCGGCAGCGCCGTGACATTCTTGCCGTGGAGCAGGATCCGGCCGCGGTCGACATCGGCCAGCCCGGCGATCATGCGCAGAATCGTGCTTTTGCCGCTGCCGCTCGGCCCCAGCAGCACGAAGAATTCGCCGTCGGTGATTTCCAGCGATAAGTGGTTGACGACCGGCTGGCCTTCATAGCGCTTCGTGAGATGCTCAAGCACGATTGACATAATCGCTCCTGTGATAGTGCGGTCGCAAACCGGTGACAAAACGGTGACAAAACGGTATCAAGCCCCGCGCCTGAGACCGAATCCGCACCGGCGATGCTGCGAGCCGCTGGCCTGCAAGCGGGAGCGACCGGCGCTCCGGTACCTGCGATCAGCGGCGATCTGGGCGGGGAGCGGGATCGCCGCGCCGCGCCGGCTTCGATTGTGGGCGCCGGCCCCGCGTATCGGCCGGCGGCGGGCGGCTGGCTCAACCAAGCCGCCTGTCTAGTTGTAGAATAGATGGCGCTGGTCGCAAAGCGCGTGCCCGGCCGGTTCCAAGCCGGTCCGCGCGGCGGCGCTGTGGTATGAGGAGCGTGTATGTATGATCTGGTGGTGATCGGCGGCGGTTCGGCGGGCGTGACGTTCGCCAAGTTCGGCCCGCGGCTCGGCGCCCGCGTGGCGATTATCGAGGCCCACAAGCTGGGCGGCGACTGCACCTGGACCGGCTGCGTGCCCAGCAAAACGCTGATCCACGCCGCCAAGGCGGCCCACACGGTCCGCACCGCCGGGCGCTACGGCATCCGCCCGCAATCGGTGGAGATTGATTTCGCGGCAGTGATGCGCCATGTCCGCTCGGTGCAGGAGGAGATCTACGAGCACGACGATTCGCCCGAGGTGCTGCGGCGGGCCGGCGCCGAGATCATCGAGGGCCGGGCGCGCTTCGTGGCCGAGGACGCGGTCGAGGTCAACGGCCGGACCATCCGGGCCAAGCATTTTTGCATCGCCACCGGCTCGCATCCCGCCGCCCCGCCGATCGATGGCCTGGCAGAGGCCGGCTATCTCACCAACGAGTCAGTCTTTTTGATCGATGAGCTGCCGAAGCGGCTTCTGGTGATCGGCGGCGGGCCGATCGGCTGCGAGCTAGGCCAATCCTTTGCGCGGCTCGGCGCCCAGGTGACGATCGTCCAGCGCGCGGGCCGGCTGCTCGACCGCGACGACGCCGAGCTGGGGCCGGCGCTGCAAGCCTGCCTGGAGGCCGAGGGGATCGCGGTGCGACTCAACGCCGAGGTGCGGCGGGTTCGGCGCGGGCCGGGCGGCAAGCTGGCGACGATCGCCCTGGCTGGCGGCGGGGAGTCGGAGCTGGAGGTTGATGAGATTTTAGTGGCCGCCGGCCGCGTGCCCAATCTCAAGGAGCTGGGCCTGGACACGGCGGGGGTGCTGTACGACGCCGGCAAGGGCGTCACGGTCGATGCCTACCTGCGCACCAGCAATCCGCGCATTTTCGCTTGCGGCGATGTGATCGGCCGCTACCAGTTCACCCACATGGCCGGCGCCGAGGCGGGCCTGGTGATGCGCAACGCTTTTTTCCCGCTGCAATCCAAGATGGGCTACGGCCTGGTGCCCTGGGCGACATTCACCGACCCCGAGGTGGCGCACGCCGGTCTCAACGAGGACGAGGCCAGGGCGCGCTACGGCAAGCAGCTGAAAGTGTTCCGGCTGCCCTGGACCAACAACGACCGCGCCCGCACCGAGAGCGACACCGCCGGCTTCGCCAAATTGCTGACCGTCGGGCGGAAAAACAAGCTAGTCGGCGCTCACATCATCGGCGCCGGCGCCGGCGATCTGATCCATGAGCTGGTGGCGGTGATGCAGGCCGGCCTGGGTCTGTCGGCGGTTTCGGGGCCGATCCACGTCTATCCGACGCGCTCGATCGGCGTGCGCAACGCGGCCCAGCAAGCGCTGACCGGCTTCCTCGATCATCCGCTCGGCCAGCGGCTGCTGCGGGGCTACTTCAAACTGTTCGGAGCCTAAAATTCAGGGAATCCCTGAGGCGGAACTCAGGGATTCCCCGATAGGCGCGATCGGTCGCGCGACCTATACTCGGCAGTGTGATGGTTCCAACAGCCCGGCACGACTAGCATCGCAGCTTCATCGTCGCAGCATCGCAGCCGCCGGCCTGTTGGAACCCCCCTCTTTTAAGCCGCCTCGGGGCGGCGTTCGTGTTTTAGCGCTCGATCTCTTGCAGCTGCTCGATTTCCAGCTCCAGGCGCTCCTGATCGCGCTCCAGCTGATCCTGGATCAGCTCGATCTCGCGATCGGCGTTGTCCTGCTCGCGGTCGCGCTGGTTTTCGAGCAGTTCGATTTCGCGCTCCGCGTCGTTTTGCAGGCGCTCTTGTTCGCCTCGCAGAAGATCAATCTCGCGGTCCATGTCGCCGCGCATCATCTCATTCGGCTCCATGGCGTGGGGCGCGTCGGGAGCGGACGGGACTGCCGGGGCGGGGCGCGGGCCCCAGCGCTCGAAGCGGGCGTTCTCCTCCCAGTGGGCACCCCAGTCGTCCCGGTCATGGCCGCCGAAGACAGCGCGCGGCAGCATCAGCAGGCCGACAATCAGCAGGCCGACGCCGAGCAGCTTGCGGCGGCGCTGGCGGAAGGGCGGGGCGGAGGCGTACACCGGGCCGGAGGCCGGGATCCCGCCTGCTGGTGAC
Organism: Herpetosiphonaceae bacterium; assembly: GCA_036406115.1. Classification (GTDB taxonomy): domain Bacteria; phylum Chloroflexota; class Chloroflexia; order Chloroflexales; family Herpetosiphonaceae; genus DASWWB01. The sequence goes on along the minus strand of DASWWB010000193.1, from coordinate 804 downwards.
TGGCTGGCGGCGGCTTGCGTGTCGTCGTACCATTCGGGGCTTGAGTTATTGGGTGCCATCGAAAACTCCTTGTCTTGCGCTTTTTGCCTTCGACGCGGGGCCGTGGCGGATTGTTGCAGCGGATTGTCACAGGTTGCGCCGCTAGGGCTATGGTATAATCGCCGCCAACACCACTAGGCAAAGGAACCTCGGCCGTGCACGATTTTGAACAGTTTGATCAGTACGAATTGCTGGGGGTTTCGCGCTCCGCGCCCCCGGAAGAGATCAAGCGCGCCTATCGGCAGGAAATCGCCAAATATCATCCCGATAAATGGAGCATGGCCGATCCAGCCAGCCAGGAATACGCCCGCAAACGCGCCTCCGCCATCACCGAGGCCTACAGCGGGCTGCGCGACTTTGCCCAGCGCATCGGGCCCGCCCCGGCCGAGCCGGCGTCCTCAGTCAATCGCGCCGAGCGCCTGGCCCAGATGTACGCTCAGGCCCAGGCGCTGCTGGGCCAGAACAACGCAGCCCAGGCGGTGCCGGTGCTGCGCCAGATTCAGCAGGCCGATCCCTTTTACCGCGACAGCGCCGATCTGCTGGCCCAGGCCGAGCGCAGCCTCAAGCGCCCGGCGGCGGCAGCAGCCCCCGGCGAGCGCCGCTCCCGCCGCGGCCTGTACATGGCGCTTGGCGGGGCCGGCGCCGCCGCGCTGATCGCCGCCATCTACCTACTGGGCGGCTCGCGCGACAATGCCAATGCCAACGCTACAGCCACAGCGGCGGCGGTCGCGGTTGTCACCGAGGAGCCGACGGCGCCGGCTGTGG
>DASWWB010000192.1:0-1619 GCA_036406115.1 Herpetosiphonaceae bacterium | reverse complement strand
GGCGCTTGATTCGCTGCTGCGTTTCGGCCAGGCGCTGGCCGGGCCGCAGGGCGCGGTCGAGGTCCGGGTGCTGGCCGCCGACGGCCGGGCGGCGGCCGAGATCCGCAGCCTGGGCGCGGCGCTGGCATCGGATGATCTGGCGGGGCTTTTCAATCGCTTCTCGGCCCAGCTCCACGGTAAGTCGGGCGGCCTCGGCCTGTACGTGGCCCGGGGCGTCGCCGAGGCCCACGGCGGCGAGCTGACCGTCGAGCCGGTGCCGGCCGGCGTCCTCGTGATCCTCGCGCTGCCCGTTGGCTAGCCGGCCCGCTCCTGCATCCCCTTGACCAGCTTGAGCACGGCCCGCCGCGGCATCAGCCGCACCGCGAAGGCGCCCAGGCGGTTCTGGAGGCCGGGGATCGTCAGCAGCCTGCCGCCCATCAGCGCCCGATAGCCCTCCTCCGCCACCGTCGCCGCATCCATAATCGCCCGGTCTTTGACCAGCTTGGATTGCTCCATCGCCGCCCGCGCCTGGAAGCCGGAGGCCGTCGGGCCGGGGCAGAGCGCGGTGACGGTCACGCCGGTGCCCCGCGTTTCTTCGGCCAGCGCCTCGGAGAGCGACAGCACGTAGGCTTTGGTCGCGTAGTAGACGGCCATCAGCGGGCCGGGCTGGAACGCCGCCGTCGAGGCGATGTTCAGGATCTTGCCGCGCCGGCGCTCCAGCATCGGCGGCAGGAACAGCTTGCAGAGGTGGGTCACGGCGGCGACGTTGAGCTGGATCATATTCAGGTCGGCGGCGGCGTCCAGCGCGGCGAAGGGGCCGTAGCTGGCGAACCCGGCGTTGTTGACCAGGATATCGACCGGGATGCCCGCCGCCGCCAGCTCGTGGGCCAGCGCCTGGGGCGCGTCGGCGGCGCTCAGGTCCAGCGCGACGCAGCGGGTGGCGATGCCATGCTGGCGCTCCAGGCTGCCGGCCAGCTCGCGCAGGGCGGTTTCGCCGCGTGCCACCAGCACCAGATCGTGGCCCTTGGCCGCGAAGACCCGCGCCAGCTCCGCTCCGATCCCGCCCGACGCCCCGGTGATCAATGCCGTCCCGCCCCGTTGAAACGCCGCGCTCATCTGCTTGCTCCTTGTCGATAAATGACTATTGGTCAGTAATGTTGGGAGTATAAATGACCAATAGTCACTTGTCAATGGTTGAATCGATCTGCCGCTCGCGGCCGGGCTTGCCGGCGGTGCTATGCTAGGGGCGGCGCCAGCCAGAGAGTGCCCGGCTGCGGCGCGGAGGATGATGCGATGAAGATTGTGTTGATCAGCTACGGCTCGCGCGGCGACGTGCAGCCCTATCTGGCCCTGGCGCGCGGCCTGCGCCATGTCGGCCACGAAGCGCGGCTGGTCGCGCCGCCCACGTTCGCGGCGCTGGCCGGCGAGTACGGCGTGCCCTTTTTCCCGGCCGGCGTGGATTTGCAGGCCCACCTGGCCACGCTGAAGCCCAAGGAGTCGGATCGGCGCGAGAATCCGATCGCGACCTTGCGGCGGCTGCGCGACCACATCCGCTCGATTTTCGACGCGGCGGCGCGCGACAGCTGGGCGGCCTGCCAGGGCTCCGAGCTGGTGATCGGCATCGGCGCGGCGGCCGACAG
>DASWWB010000191.1:0-2354 GCA_036406115.1 Herpetosiphonaceae bacterium | reverse complement strand
GAGGCGGCGTTCAAATCTTGCCGGGCGGCGCGGCTGTCGCCGAGCAGCAGCCGCAGCCTGCCGCGCTCCAGCAGCACAGCGGCGTCCGGCAATTCCGCCGCCAGCGCGTCAAGCAGCCGGATCGCCTCGCCGTAGCGCCCGGACGCGATCGCGGCGCGGGCCGCCGCCAGCCGGCTGGCGGAATCGCTCATCCTGCCGCGGCTCCCGCCAGCCACTGCTCGCGGAGAATCGCATAGCAGAGGCTGTCCACGTACTCGCCGTCTTTGCGATGGTGCTGGCGCAGCGTGCCCTCGTAGGCCATGCCGACCTTTTGCATCACCCGGCCCGAGGCGGGATTGGCGGCGAAGTGCTGGGCGTAGATGCGGTTCAGCCCGAGGCTGCGGAACCCGAAATCGCACAGCGCCCGGGCGGCCTCCGTGGCGTAGCCCCGGCCCCAGAAGGCCATGCCGAACCAGTAGCCCATTTCGGCCCGCTCATGCTGCCGGGCGATGCCGAGGCTGATCGAGCCGCAGAGCGCCCCGTCCGCCCGCAACGTGACGGCGTACACCACCGCCTGGCGCGAAGCGAAAAACCCGGCGTGGCGCCCGATCCAATCCTCGGCGGCGCCATCGGGATAGGGATGCGGCACATTGAGCGTGGTCCTGGCGACCTCGGGCGCGCCGGCGAGCGCTTTGACCGCCGGCGCGTCGCTCAGGGCGAACGGGCGCAAAACGAGGCGTTCGGTTGCAAGCGCTGGTTGTTCCATGGCGGGGCTCCTTGGCTCGGCCCTTGTCTGGGCGGCGGCCGCCGCCCATGCCTGAGAGCATACCACGGAGCGGCGGGGCGCGCACGCCTGCCCGGCGGCGCGTCCCAGCCGCGGCTACTGGACGACCTCGACGGCCTCTGCCAGCTCCAACAGCTCCTTGAGCGGCAGATTGCTGGCGGCGGTGACAATCAGCTGGCCTTCGGTCCAGGCGATCTGGTTGGGCAGATCGGGGTTGTATTCGGCGGTGATCTGCCAGGCCATCCTGCCGTTGCCGAATTGCAGGGTTTTATGGCCCAGCAGGATCGGGTGTTTGGCGGCGGCCGCCGAGGGCAGGCTGGTGGTGATGATCAGCCGGGCGCTGCCCTGGTAATCCACCGTGGCGAGCATGTCGTAGGCCACGTCTTCGGCGGCGAGCGGCGGCCCCTGCGGCGAGAACAGGGCCAGCACTTGGCCCTCCAGCGCGGCGGGCGGCTTGGGCAGCTGGGCCACCGGCCGCCGGTCGGGCGCCCGGACCGGGAGCGGGCCCTCGTGGGCGGCGAACTGGCCGTCGGCGCTGGTCTGGAGCAGGGTCGGCGGCGTCGAAATATTCAGATCGCCGCGATAGGTTTCCGGCACCACGACCGACAGCTCGGAGCGGCTGGCGGCGGTGGGTTCGGCGCCGGGCTGGGCCATCGCGAACAACAGGCCGGCGAGGGTCGCGCCGATCGTGATCGGCGCCAGGTATCGTCGCATGAGGGTCTCCTTGCTAAAGGCAGTAAAAATCGCCGGTGCTGGAGAGCATGACCCCGGCGCGGTCGCTCCAGGTGTGGAGCGCAATGATCCGGTTGGTGCGGCCCCGGCTGCCATCCCATTGATGATCGATGTAGCCGTCGGGTTTCGGCCCCTGGGTGGTGCGGCGGGCGTTGGCGCGCACCCAGGAGCTGCCGTCGCGCACCCATTTTTCGTGGTTGAGCACGCCGGTGACCGGCGCGAGGCTCTTCCACTCCGTGATCGAGCGGCCGCGGCAGCCGTATTCAATGCGCGTCGCGTAGCCGTAGCTTTGCTGCGCTTGGATCGGCGCCGCCAAGCCGCCGGCGAGCGTGAGCGCGAACCCCAGGGCGGTCGCCGCCACTCCGGCGCGCCAGCGGTGGGATAGTTCCATTCTGTGCCTCCTGGCTCGCGCTGCTAGCTGCAGCGGAGCGTGCCGGTGCCCGACAGATACACGCCGACCCGATGGGAAAACGTGTGGGTGCTGACCGCGCGGTTCTCAAGACCCCTGACGCCGTTCCATCGCAGCTGGAGCAGCGAGCTTCTGGCCGGGGCCGCCGTTTGGCCGCCGCCGCTGGCGCGATACCAGCGACCGTCGCGCTTGGCGTGGACCTGGTAGGACACGCTGATGCCGACATCCTTGGTCTCGCTGCGCCACTGGGTCCAGCTGACGCCTCCGCAGGTCATGTAGTCCATCGTGCCGAAGCCCAGCGACTCCTCCTGGCGCGGCGGGCTTGCCTGCGCCGACGGCGCCCGGGCGAGCGTCAGGCTCGCCAGCATCGCCATCCCCGCCGCCAGCAGTTTCCATTTCCGTGAATGCCGCATAACACCTCCTTGCATTCACTGGTTTAGATGCAATCAT
>DASWWB010000190.1:0-7940 GCA_036406115.1 Herpetosiphonaceae bacterium | reverse complement strand
TGGAGGGCGGCCCGCCCCACCGCGCCACGCTGCTCGAGCCGCCGCCCGACGCCGATCCCGCGGCGCCCGCCTACCAGGAGGCCCAGGCCGAGATCATCCGCGGCATCCGGGCCGTCAGCGAGCTGGATGCGCGGCCGGCGGCCCCGGGCTGGATCGCCTTCTCCTGCCACTCGCCGAGCATGGCCCGCTGGGTCGCCGACGCGATCATCGAGGAAAATGTCGCCGCCCGCGCCGAGGGCAGCGAGGTGCTGGTGCCGGTCGGCGCCCGCTTCACGCTCAAGGGCGAGATCAAAAACGTCATCACCGCCGTGGCCAAGACCACCCACTACTGGCGCGACCACCTGGCGAACGAGGTCAAGCAGGCCCTGGCGATGCAGGAGCGGCTGGCGGCGGTCGGCGCGCGGATCAAGGGTTGGTTCCGGCGGGGAGGCTAAGGGATCAGGGGTCAGGGGCGGCTGCGCCATTCACCATGATGCTTGATTCTCATCCAGCCTAGGGGATCATCGACTGCTAATGTGGGGGCCGTCTCCTGCACTCCAATTTCCGGCAAACGCCCGCCGCCATGCCGTCCGGTCTGATCCCTGATCCCCGATCCCTAATCCCCGATCCCTCTCCCCACAGATTGCCTCCCGCACCAACCCGAGCTATACTTCAGCAAGGCAGTTATGTCCACGAAGGAGAATAGCAATGTACGCAGTTCCCGCAATCACGCAGAGCGAAATGCGGCAGCGCTCGCTGTTGCAGCAAGTGTACGCCTGGATGGCCGGCGGCCTGACCATCACCGGCCTGACCGCGATGTACGCGTTCTCGTCGGGATTTATCGAGAGGCTGCTGCGCAACGGCAGCGGCGTGATGATCGGCCTGATGGTCGCCGAGCTCGCCTTGGTGCTGGGCCTGACCTTCGGCCTCAACCGCATGTCGGCGGCGGTCGCGAGCGGCGCCTTCGTCCTGTATTCGGTCCTCAACGGCGTCACGCTCTCGGTGATCTTCCTCGTCTACACCCAGGCTTCGATCGCCTCGACCTTCCTGATCACCGCAGGGATGTTCGCCGGGATCAGCCTCTACGGCTACACCACCAAGCGCGATCTCTCGACCATGGGCAGCTTCCTGACCATGGCGCTGCTCGGCCTGGTGCTGGCCTCGATCGTCAATTTCTTCCTCAAGAGCACCGTGATCTACTGGATCACCACCTACGCCGGCGTCCTGATCTTCACCGGCCTGACCGCCTACGACACCCAGAAGATCAAGCGCATGAGCCAGGTCAGCGACGGCTCCAACACGACGGTGATGCGCCGGCTGGTGATCATGGGCGCGCTGACGCTGTACCTTGATTTCATCAACATGTTCCTGTATCTGCTGCGGATCTTCGGCCGCCGCGACTAAGTCGATCACGCCCTAAAACGAAGCGGCCCCGGCGCGTTGCCGGGGCCGCTTCGCGCTACTGCTCGCCGGAGCGGGCCAGGATCATCAGCGCCTGGTAGGCCCGGTAGAGCGTCAGCATGTCGTCGTGGGCGTAGCTGATCGTGCGATCGGCGACCCGCTCGACCCCGGGCATCAGGTTGGCGCGATCAGCCTGGGCGCTGCTCTCGAAATCCAGCTCGATGGTGAAGGGCGGCGCCACCAGGTAGGGCAGCAGCGTCGGCGCCCGCTTGATCGCGTTGTTGGCGCCCTCGCTGATCAGCCTGCACGCCTCCTCGGGGTGCAGCGAGTCGGCGGCGTAGCGGCCGAGCGAGCGCTTGGTGGCGACGCCGATCGTGCCGGGGCCGAGCAGGCCGCGGGCGGCGTGGACCGTCCACTCGTCGCCGGTGACCAGCGAGACCGCCACGTCGAAGACCACGCCGGCGACCGCCGCGTTGAGCGCCAGCTCGTCGACGGTGTCGCCGTTGAGGCGGGTGGCGTGCGGGCTGTAGGTGTGGTTGAGCACGCCCCACCGATCGCCGGCCCCGCCGTGGTAGCCCACGCAGAACATCGTATCGAAGCTCTTGTCCAACCCTTCGAGCATGTAGTTAGCCTTGTGGCGGCCCTGGACCAGGCGCACCCGCGGATCGAGCTGGCGCGGCAGGATGGTCCGCATCAGGCCGTGGGCGTCGTTGACCGCGATCGACTCGGCGCCGGCCAGGAAGGCGCCCTCGATCGCCGCGTTGACCTCGGCGGTCAGCAGCTCGCGGCCCTCCTGCCAGGCGGCGCCGCCGCTCGGCCGGCACTGCTCCCAATCGACGATCCCGGCCACGCCCTCGATGTCGGCGGAAATATAGATTTTCATGGCTGCTCCTCGCGGCCGGCCAGGCCGCGCTCGCTCCGTTTCCGATCAAGCCGCTGCTCCGACGCCAGCCGCTCCAGGCCGGGCTCGCTCATATCGACGAAGCGCATGCCCTCGGCCAGCGCCGGGTGGACCCGCTCGATCTGGCGGAACATCTCTTGGGCGATCGCCCGGTAGGACGGATGGCCCTGCGGCGCGCTGCGCAGTTCGATCAGATGATAGGCTTCGCGCAGGTTGAGCGTGATCCGCCAGCGGACGCGGAAGGCGAAGGGCACGAGATACTGCGCGGCGTCCGGCAGATCGCGCTCGATCGCCAGGCAGGCGTCGGCGGCCCGCTCAAGCGCGGCGGCGTAGCGATCGGCCAGCCCGGCCTCGATCAGCTCATCAGGCGTGACGAAGCCATGGGCGACGGTGTAGCGCTGGCGCTCCTGGGACAGGATGCGGTGGCGCTGGAGGTCGCGATAGGCGCCGATGTCGGCCAGCAGATCGAAGGCGTAGTAGGCCTCCTCGAAGGCCCGGCCCGGCCGGTGGAAGCGCGAGCCGCGCTCGCCGACATAGGCCCGGATGACCGCCCGCCGCTCATCCGCCGGCATCGCCTCCGCCAGCGCCCGCACCTGGCCCAGCGGCAGATCGCCGTGCGGATAGAGGATCGCGGCGACGATCTTGGCCTCGGCGTGCGCATCGAAATCAATCAAAGAGACCGGCGGCGACGGCGCGTCCCCGGCCGGGCCGATCCGCCCGGCGAGCGCGGCGGCGGCGGCGCGGGTGGCGCTGAGGTAGTCGCGGTACTGCTGGCCGCGCTCGCTTTTGGCCCGCTTGACGAAGGAGGGGATGAGCTGGTCAAGCTCTGCCTGAAGCGCCTCGCCGGTGCTGCGGACTTCGCCGTGGGGCGAGGCGGACAGCTTGGTGAGCAGGTACTCGAAGGCCCGGCCGTTGCCGAACAAGCCGACGTTGGTCAGGGTGGCCATCGGCAGCAGGCCGCGCAGCAGGTCGAGCGCCTTGGCTTTGGTGGCGCTGGCGTAGGCCCGCTCGGAGGTCGCGGCGTCGCGCGGGGCGCGGGCGCGCACCCAGGCCAGGGTCGGCGCGATCAGCTCGCGGTAGGCGTCGAAAAGCCCGTCCATCGCCTGCTCGTAGCGCCCGGCGTGGGGCGAGGCCATGATCGCCGGCTCGCGGCAGTAGCGGTAGCGCCCGCCGGCCTGGCGGTCGAAGGCCACGTAGCGCGTCGATTTTTCCAGCGGGTCGATGCCGAGCCTGCTGTCCTCCAGCGCCTTGGCGACAATGTTGCTGACCGACTCGCAGGCGACGTGGGCGCCGCCCAGCTCGGCGACCGAATCATCGCCGTAGCCGACCAGGACCCGGTCGTAAAAGGCCTCGGCCTGGCGGGTCGCGACCAGCTGATCGGCGCCCGCCTCGACGATCCTGGCGAAACCGGCCTCGGGCGCCTGGATGAACTCATCGAGCAGAATCCGCCGCAGGCTCTTGTCGCTGCGGCTGTAGCGGGAAAACAGCGCGCCCTTGACCACTTCGGGCAGGTTGCGCAGGCCGAAGATCGGCCGGTCGAGGTTGGTGACGAACGGCGCCAGGACAGCCGCCTCCTCGTCGCGCAGCGGCGGCTCCCAGTCATCGTGCATTGGCGGTCCCCCATCACAGAGCAAACAAACCCCTGATGATAGGGCCGGGCGGCGCTCCCGTCAAAAAAAACCGCCTGGCGGCCAAAAAGCCGCCAGGCGCGAAGGTCGGGAGCGCGATGTTACCAGCCGGTGTCGCCCTGGCCGTTCTGGCCGTCCTCGGGATCGCCGCCGACGGCGTAGTTGTCGTAGGTGTCCTCGTTGCGGCGGCCCTCGGCGCGGCGCAGGCGGTCAAGCTCGCGCTGGGCCTCCTCGGGCGTCAGGCTGGAGGGCGGCGCGGTCGGCCGCGGGTCCTGGCCGGGCCCTTCCGGCTGCTGCTGCTGCTCGCCGTTCTCGTCCTCGCCGTTCTCATCGGGCTGGGGCTGGGGCTGCTGTTGCTGGCCCTCGCCGTTGGCCTGCTGCTGCTGCTGCTGCTGCTGCTGCTGGAGCAGTTTCTGGGCTAGCTCCAGATTGTATTTGGCGTCGGCATCGTCGGGCGTGCGGCGCAGCGTCTCTTTGTAGGCGTTGATGGACTGCTCGTACTCTTGCAGGCGGAAGTGGGCGTTGCCCTTGTTGTAGTAGGCCATCGCCTGGATGACGGGATCGGGATGGTTGAGGGCCTCTTTGGGCGCCTCGATCGCGCCGAGATAATCTTGCAGCTCATAGCGCGTGTTGCCGACATTGACGATCGGCTCGACCCGGTCCGGGGCCAGCAGCGCCGCCTCTTTGTACTGGGTGAGCGCCTGGCCGTACTGGCCCTGGGCGAACAGATCGTTGCCGCGCTGGTTGTAGTCGGCGGCGGTGTCCTCGCCGCAGCCCGCGAGCAGCGCCAGCGCCAGCGCGCCCGTCGCGATCAATCGCTTGTCCATCATCAGGCTACTCCCCGCCGGGCCAGCAGCACATCGGCTACCAGCACCAGCAATGCCAGGCCGGCGAACACATAAAAGCGCTCGCTGGCGCGCCGCCGCGTCTGGTCGTTCAAATCCACCGGGGCGAGGCGTTGCAGCGATTGCTGGAAGCGCTCGATGTCGAAATCGTCGACGCGCACGTAGTCGCCGCCGGTGGCGGAGGCGATCTGCTCCAGCAGCGCCTCGTTGAGCTTGGTCTCGACCTGCTGGCCGCTGTCGTCCTCGACGAAGGTCCGCGAGCCGAAATCATCGTAGATCGGGATCGGGCCGCCATCGGTGGTGCCGGCGCCGACCGTGTAGATCGTCAGGCCGGCGGCGGCGGCCTCGCGGGCCGCGGCGACCGCCTCGCCGTCCGCCTGCGGATCGGGGTCGCCGCCGTCGGTGATCAGGACCATCGTGCGGCCCTCGACCTGGCCGATCGGGAAGGCGGCCTTGCCGTCGCGGATGGCGCTGGCGAGATCGGTGCTGCCCAGCGCCGTGTTGCGGGTGCTGATCGGCCTGACCAGCGTGGCGGCGGCGGCGAGATCGGTCGTGAGCGGAAACTGCACGTAGCTGGTCTTGCCGAACATCACCATGCCGATCTGATTGCCTTCGAGCTGCTCCAGCATCGTCAGGACCGCCGCTTTGGAGGCCTCCAGGCGGCTGGGCCGCACATCCTCGGTGTTCATGCTGGTCGAGCCGTCGAGCAGGATCATGATTTGCAGGCCGGAGCGGCTGACCACCTCGTCGCTCTCGCCCCAGCGCGGCCGCGACAGGGCGATCACGATCAGGCCGACCGCCAGCAGGCCGAGGCCGACGCGCATCGCGTAGAGGCGGCGGGTCGAGCTATGGAGCAGCGTGCCGACCAGCGTCTCGTCGCCGAGCGCCGCCCGGTCGCGCTGCGAGGCGCGCCAGGCGAACCAGAACATGGCGGCCAGGGGGAACAGCGCCAGCAGCAGCAGGAGGTTTTGGGGTTCGGCTGACATTACTGCACGCTCCGCAGCACCGTAGTGCGTAACAAGAACTCGACCGCCAGCAGGATCAGCGCGCCGAAGGCCCAGGGCTGCCAGGCCTCCTCGTAGCGGATCAGCCGCTCGCTGGCGACTTGCGAGCGCTCCAGCGAGTCGATCTTGGAGTAGATTTCGCGCAGCGCCTGCTCGTCGGTCGCCGTGAAGAACAGGCCGCCGGTCCGCTCAGCGATGTCGCGCAGCGCCACCTCGTCCTCCGGGCTCACGCCGGGGATGAGATAGGTCTGGTCGCGGTGCGGATCGTAGACCGGGTACTCCTGGGTGCCGGGCTTGCCCAGCAGGATGGTGTAGACGCGGATATCGAAGGTGCGGGCGATCTCGGCGGCCTGGCTGGGCTCGATCTCGCCGCGGTTGTTGGCGCCGTCCGAGAGCAGGATCACGATCTTGGTCTTGGTCTCGGAGGTGCGCAGGGCGTCGACCGAGTGGGCCAGCGCCAGGCCGATCGCGGTGCCGTCGGGGCGGCGGACCGTCTGGACCTGGCCGAGCAGATTGAGCAGGAAATCGTAGTCGAGGGTCAGCGGCACCTGGGTGAAGGCGTAGCCGGAGAACACCACCAGGCCGATCCGATCGTCCTTGCGGCCCTTGATGAACTCGCCGATCACCTCTTTGGCGACCGTGATCCGATCCTTGGGCTCGAAATCCTTGGCCTTCATGCTCAGCGAGATATCCATCGTCAGCTGAATATCGATGCCCTCGCGGACGACCTTCTCGGTGCTGCTGGTGCGCTGCGGGCGCGCCACCACCACAATCAGCAGCCCGACCGCCGCCAGGCGCAGCAGGGTGGCCGCCGGCAGCAGGCGGATGCGCCAGGAGAAGCGCAGGCCCTGGATGGCGCGCAGGTCCGAGAAGCGCATTGTCGCGACCTCGGAGCCGGTGCGGCGGAGCATCGAGAGCAACAGCAGCGGAACAATGATCAAGAGCCAGAGCACGGCCGGATAAGCGAACTGCATAGCGGTGTTCTTTCCTAGCGCGTGGCGAGAATCGCCTGCCGGGCATGTTCCAGCATGGCGATCGCGTCAACCGACGTCGGGAGATAGCGGGCGAACTTCACGCCGTCGGCCTCGGCCAGCAGCGCCAGCAGGAAATCGCGGCGCTGGAGGACCGCCGGCGAGAGCAGGGCCGAGCGGACCTCGCTGGTCGTGCGCTCGAGGGCCGGCACGCCGAAGCGCTCGGCGATGTAGCGGCGCAGCACGTCGGTGATCAGCGTGTAGTGCTCCTCGATTCGCTGCTGGGCGACGAGATCGAGCTTGGCGATCCGGTCCAGCTCGGCCATGGCGGTGGCGATCGGGTCGCGGGCCGGCGGCGGCGCGACGACCGGGGCCGGCACGCGGCGGTGGCGGCGCCAGTACACTACGCCGAGCGCCAGCGCCCCGGCGACCAGGATCGCCAGCAGGCTGAGGCCGATCAGCAGCAGATAGTTGGCCTGCTCGCTCAGCGCCAGCTGCGGCTTGAGCGGCTTGATGTCGACCGGGTTTGCATCAAGGACCGAGGTCACCTCGACCGCCACCGCCTGGGTGCTGGCCCGGCCGCTGGAGCCGTCGGGATTGGTCACCTTGACGATCTGGGTCGGCAGGGCGTGGTAGCCGACCTCCCAGATCGTCAGCGTGCAGCGCCAGCCCAGGCTGGTGCCGCTCTCGCCGGTCACGGCGGGAACCGTCTCGCAGGCGCCGACCTCCCACTCGCCGAAGGTTTTGGTCGGCACCGGCGGCAGCTCGGCCTTGAAGTTCGGCGGGGCGCTGACCAGCAGCTCGTAGCCCAGCCGGTCGCCGACGGTCATCTGCACCCGGTCCAGGCGCGCCTGGACCGTCACCGCCGGCTCCTCGGCCGCGCGGGCGCGGGCGGCGGTCAGCAGCACGAGACCAAGAAGAAGAACGAAACGGCGCACAAGCCCCCCTACTAACTAACGATGTTCGCGTCGGCGGATGCGGCGCTTGAAAAAACCCTGGAGCGCCTCGGCGTAGCCCTGGTCGGTGCTCATGATAATCGTATCGACGCCCAGGGCGCGGAGTTCGGCGCTGTGGGCCTCGCGCTCGGCCTCGGCCCGGCGCTGAAGCTCGTCGCGGACCCGCTTGTTGCGCAGGTCGACCAGCACGTGGCGGCCGGTCTCGGCGTCTTGCAGGCGCAGCAGGCCGACCGAGGGCAGATTGGTCTCGCGCGG
>DASWWB010000189.1:0-3961 GCA_036406115.1 Herpetosiphonaceae bacterium | reverse complement strand
GCGGATTATCAGTGCTGCATGGGATTCAGGCATACACCCCCTCGGCAACATGGACTCGTCTCAGTGTACCAAACATGTCAAGAGTAGAGAATACTCCGACACGTCAAATTTCAAAAAAGCGGCTCAAAACCTGCGAATACTCCGACACGTTGAGCCGTGACCTCTGGCTGAACGTGTTGGAGTAGGGTTATACTCCGTCACGTTGAGCGCCGTCATGCAGACAGGTTTGTGCCCTGGAATCGGCGCCTCCTTCCACGCGGTGGGGCCAAGATCCCCATGAAGAGGTGCGACAAGGATTCTGTACAAACCGGCCACCCCATCAGATTTGATGATAATCCCGGCTTTTTGGCTCGTGGCAGACGGTGGCTCAAGCACAATCATGGTGGGGTGGGCCAGCAGATTTGATGATAATGCCCGTTCTCATCAAATAGGAGCTTGCAACTCGGGCTCGATCAGTGTGCTGGCCCGTTTGTACAGAATCCTTGTAATCCCTCATGAACTTTTCTGCCTGCTCGTGGATCATGCAGGTAGACCCAAACCCAAGATTTTTGCATCGGCGCGCAGTAGCATTAAAAATCTTTACTTCTACACTCAATGCTCTCATGAGAACGCGCATTATCATCACATTGGTATCAGCACATCCCTTCACGCTGCACTACCCCTTGCGCCTCAGGGGCGAAAAAAGGCGGGATTATCATCAAATTCGCGCATTTTTAATGCTGTTGCGCCTGGATGTAAAAATCTTGGGGGTACCCCTAGAAGGAGGACCTGATGCTATCGTCGACCACACGACCCGTTGCCACACCACGCCGGCTGCTCATGGGATGGATCCTCATCGCCAGCCTCATGCTGGGGAGCGGTCCCATCGCTGCGGTCGTCCCGCCCGCCCAGCAAGCCTATCTCAAAGCCTCCAATACGGACGCTGGCGATGCACTCGGCCGCAGTCTGGCGCTCTCGGGAGACACCCTGGTGATCGGTGCCCCCTTCGAGGATAGTGCGGCCACCGGCGTCGATGGGCCCCAGGGCGACAACAGCGCCACCAACGCCGGGGCCGCCTATGTCTTTGTGCGCGACGGGGACGGATGGCGCCAGCAGGCCTATCTCAAAGCCTCCAATGCTGCTGCGGCCGACACCTTCGGCTTCAGCGTCGCCATCTCCGGTGACACCATCGTCGTCGGCGCGCCCGGGGAAGACAGTGCGGCCACGGGCATTGGGGGGGACCAGGGCGATAACAGTGCAGCGAGCGCGGGCGCAGCGTACGTGTTCACGCGCACGGGCACCACCTGGACGCAGCAGACGTATCTCAAGGCCTCCAATACGGGTGCCACTGATAATTTTGGTCATGCGGTTGCGCTCGACGGCACGACTGTCATCGTCGGTGCCTACGGTGAGGACAGTGCGGCAACGGGGGTCAATGGCGATCAGACCGACAACAGCGCGCCCACCGCTGGCGCGGCCTATGTCTTTACGCAGAGCGGCACGACGTGGACCCAGCAGGCCTATCTCAAGGCCACCAACGCCCAGGCCGATGATTTCTTCGGCGCGAGCGTGGCCGTCTCCGGTGCGACGATCGTGGCCGGGGCGTTCGGTGAGGATAGCGCGGCAACCGGGGTCGACGGCGATCAGACCGACAACAGCGCGCCCATGGCCGGCGCGGCCTACGTGTTCGCATCGAACGGCGCCGCGTGGACCCCGCAGGCCTATCTCAAAGCCTCCAATGCGGCGCCTGGTGACGGGTTCGGCTACGCGCTGAAGCTGAGCGGAGCAACCCTGGTGGTCGGCGCAGATGGCGAAGATAGCGCTGCAACGGGCATCAATGGTGATCAGGCTGATAATAGCGCCGCGAACGCTGGTGCAGCCTATGTTGTCGTCCGCAATGGAATGATCTGGACCCAGCAGGCCTATCTCAAAGCCTCGAACACCGGCCCGCAGGATCGCTTTGGCCAAAGCATGGCCCTCGTCGGCGACGCTCTCCTCATCGGTGCCCCGAGCGAAGATAGCGCCGCAACCGGGGTCAATGGTAACCAGGGCGACGAAAACGCCCTGGACGCGGGCGCCGCCTATCTGTTGGGGCGCACGGGCACGACGTGGACCCAGCAGGCGTATCTCAAAGCCTCCAATACCAACCGCTGGGATGCCTTCGGCGTCGCACTGGCGCTCGCAGACACCACGCTCATTGTCGGCGCATGGCAAGAGGATAGCGTGGCCACGGGGATTAACGGCAACCAGGATGACAACAGTGCCGCCGAGGCGGGAGCAGCCTATGCCCTGGTGCTCGCGCCGGCCGCACTCCCGCCGCGTGTCTATCTGCCCCTTATCCGCAGCAACGCCAGCGTCGGTCACCCCTGATGAGCGTGACCGCACGGCGCCTCGAAACATGGGAGTGCGCGTACATGCGCCTGCTGGAGCAGCAGGCGCGCGTTATCAGCCTCGTTGAAGCGGACGCAATGCGGCAACGGGCTCACTACGGGAGCGTATCCGCCCCGTTAGCTTCTTTTACGGGGTACCATCCGTAGCACAAAGGATCGCTGCACGCTTTTGGGGCGCCGTGCGGTCACGCCCGATCAGTCGAGATCGGCTGCATGTCAGCCGTCGCCCCAGTTCTGCGCCTGCTGGCGGAAGCCGGTGAGATCCGTGAGGTGCTGCTCATAATGGGCATACGTCGTCCACTTTGCCCACCACCCCATCTGTTGCCGCCCATATTCGTTGAGCAGGTCTGGCTCGCTCAGGGTCCGGAGCAGGGCAAGCAGGCGGTCATGGGTTGTGGTAAACCGCAACCGGCTGTCAGCAAGCGTCCGTCGCGCATCAGTGGCGTACTGCTGGGCGTTGAACTGCGCAAGCGCGGGTCCCAGGCGTGCCCAGCGCCCCGCCTGGAGATCGCCAATGCAGCGGAGGGCTGCCTCGTGCCAGGCCGCGATGTGGTTCATGACATCCTTGATGCTCCAGGTCGTACCCGACGCGCCGGCAATGACCAACGCATCGTCCGGGAGATCCGCCCAGGTCGCCGTCAACGCCATCCAGCTGGCCGCCTCGCGGACGAAAAAGGCGTCGCGGGTCGTGAGCGTGTTTGCGGGTGGCCGGCGTGGCATCGTTGCTCCTTCGTGCGCATCCCTGCTTAAGGAATCCACTCCGTCCGATCAATCCACTCCTCGGCCTCGTAGACCTCCCACAGCAGGAGAATCTCCTCCGCCAGGCGCCCATAGCCGACGTCCAGCCGCACCCAGACAATCCCCCAGTGCTGGCCGCCCTCGGCCGCGTGATCGGCGATGTGGCCGGGAATACTCACGCGGTTGTTGGTCACGAGCAGCCGCTGCTCCTGCTCAAGCCAGCGCAAGATGTCGGGGTCGAGGGTGCCCGTCGGCGGTGCCCCGGGATCGCCAACCCGCAGGACATCCAGCTCCGGCGCCCGCGAGGTAATGGCGTGTTGGAGCGCCTTGGCCAGATTCTCATCGAGCAAGATCCGCAGCCGACTCACCGCTGCGCCTCCCGCGCCTGACGGGCATCGAGCAGCTTCTGTTTGAAGGCGGAGGGTGTCGTGGTGGCCTCAGCGATCCGCTGCGCCCGCCAGGTGGCCACCCGCTCCAGGTAGGCATCGACCGCCGGCTGGTTGGCATAGTAGTAGAACAAGCACGCATAGATTTCTGCGAGCGAGAGCGTGTCGAGCTGGGACTGGATATCTTCCGCCCGCGCGCCATGCAGGTGGCGGAGCACCACATCATCCAGGCCAACTCGGTGGCCGACCAACCGAATATCATCGGTGCCCAGGCCGGTAAAATAGGATTCAATCGCCGTCATCGGTTCCTCCTTCGGTCAGCAGACACGCGCTCGCGGTGTCGCATCGATAGCAGACCAAGCACCCACGCCTCGTCAAACGAGACCACACGAATCAGTCTTGCCGCAGATAGCGATAGAGCGTTTCGCGGCTAATCCCCAGTTCCCGTGCCAGTTTGGCTTTCGGCTC
>DASWWB010000188.1:0-2920 GCA_036406115.1 Herpetosiphonaceae bacterium | reverse complement strand
CACCCGGTGCGGCACGTAGGGCTCCTCCAGGCTGGCGCGCTCCTCGGCGGAAAGGGCGATCTCGGTCGCCGCGACCGCCTGCTCCAGCTGCTCCATTTTGCTCGCGCCCACGATCGGCGCCGAGACGCCCGGCTGGTGCAGCAGCCAGGCCAGGGCGATCTGGGCCGGGCTGACGCCGCGCCGCGCCGCGAGGCCGGTCACCCGCTCCAGGACGGCGAAATCGGCCTCCTGGTAGTACATCGCGTGGGCGAAATCGTCGGTCTTGGCGCGGGTCGTAGGCTCATCGCCCTTGGCGCGGCGATTGCCGGCCAGGAAGCCGCGGGCCAGCGGGCTCCAGGGTATCACGCCCACGCCCTCGGCCTGGCAGAGCGGCAGCATCTCGCGCTCCTCCTCGCGGTAGATGAGATTGTAGTGGTTCTGCATCGCGCTCCAGCGCGTCCAGCCGTGGCGCTCGGCCAGATAGAGCGAGCGGGCGAACTGCCAGGCGTACATGCTGGAGGCGCCGATGTAGCGGACCTTGCCGGCCTTCACGATGTCGTGCAGCGCCTCCAGCGTCTCCTCGATCGGCGTGGCGGAATCCCAGCGATGGATCTGGTACAGATCGACGTAGTCAGTGCCGAGGCGCTTGAGCGAGGCGTCGATCGCATCAAACAGGTGCTTGCGCGACAGGCCGCGCTGGTTGGGGCCGGGGCCGGTTGGGAAGAAGACCTTGGTGGCGATCACCACCTCCTCGCGGCGGGCGAAATCGCGCAGCGCCCGGCCCAGCACCTCCTCGCTGGCGCCGTCGGAGTACATGTTGGCAGTGTCGAAGAAATTGATCCCCAGCTCCAGCGCCCGCTTGATGAACGGCCGGCTCGCCGCCTCGTCCAGCACCCAGGGCCGCCAGGCCGGCGTGCCGTAGGTCATCGCGCCCAAACACACCCGCGACACCTTCAGGCCGGTCCGGCCGAGATTCAGATAGTCCATCGCAGCTCCTTATTTAGCTATCAGCTGTCAGCTATCAGCTATCAGGGGCATCTTAGCGCTGGGTGGCGGGCGGGGCAAGGGATTAGTCGTCAGTCGCCAGTCGTCAGTCGTCAGTCGTCAGGGGAGGAGCTTTGCGCTGGATGGAAGGATAGGCCTGTCAGCCGCCAATCGCCAATCACCAGGGCGCAATCCCTCCCGCGGCAACGGCACGCAGCCGCGCCGACCCACGACCGTCCGCCGCCGGCTGACCACGTTTCGAATGCAGCAACGAGGCAACCCAACCTCGCCCGCACCAACTACACATCGGGGGTTGCAAGGGGGCAAATGCCCCCTTGCGCTCCCTGGGCCCAGAGGGCACCCCGGAGGGCGGGGGGAGGAAACCCCCAGGATGGCGGGGGGAGGGAAAAATCCCCTCCCGGCAGGGAAATCAAAGACGAGGGCCGAGGGAGGCTAAACCTCTTTGGTCGCCCCCAGCACCATCACCGGCGTGACAAAGCTCACCGGCAGCTCGCCCGCGAAGGCAATCTCGTAGGCGGCGCGGACCGACGGCGAGGCGGCGCGGAACGCATCGAGCAGGGCCGGCCGCTCGGCCTCGGGCAGCTTGGCGCGATCCATCCAATCCCGGATATCGTGCGGACGGCGGATCAGCTCCAGCGCGTTGACCTGGAAGCCGGCGGCGGCGAGCCACGTCACCCACTGGCTGACGCGATAGGAGCGGACGTGGGAGTGGTCGCGCAGCCACTCGACATCGTGCAGGAAATCATCGAAGCTGGCCGCCTCGTGGCCGACCAGATCGCTGAAGATCAGGCGGCCGGGGCGGCCGGGGGCGGCGCGCAGCACGCGGGCGGCCTCGGCGGCGAAGCGCTGCGGCTGGGGAAAGTGATGGGCGGCGATGCGGCAGGTCACGACATCGAAGCTGGCGTCGGGGAACGGCAAGGCCTCGGCGTCGGCCAGCTCGGTAGCGATGTTGGCGGCGCCCTTGCTGGCGAAATGGGCGGCGGCGGCGGCGAGCATCGGGGCGGTCAGGTCGCTGGCGACGACCTCGGCGGCCTGGCGGGAGAAGGCCAGGGCGGTGTGGCCGCCGCCGGTGGCGATGTCGAGCACCCGCTCGTCGCCGCGCAGGGCGGCCAGCTCGACCATGCGGGCGAGATCCGGCCCGCCGGAGTGGACGGGGCTGTCGACGTAGCCGGCGGCGGTCGCGCCGAACTGGGCCTGCACGCGGGATTTGATCTCACTCATCGGAAGCTCCTTGCTGGTTGGCAGTGCCCAGAGCATACCGCAGCCCAGGTCGGCGGCGCCAATAGGAATGGCTGAGACCGGCCATAGGGCCGCTCGATGACAGCGTCAGGGCGCCGCGCGGCCCGTCGCCCCGGCAGGCAGGGTGGGAATGAACGCCTGCCAGGCAGCGGCGGCGGCGGCGACATCCTCCGGCCGGGCCGCGAACAGCGTCACGGTCCGCTCGGCGGCGATCGTCGGCGGGACGTCGAGGCTCAGCGTGCCGATCGGGCGCCAGCTGGCCGGGATCTTGCCGCGCAGCCAATCGGGCGTGTCGTAGACCATCACCAGGCTCACGCCGTGCTCGCGGGCCAGCCGCTCGTAGGCGGCGGCGGAAAAGCCCGCGCCGCCGCGAAGCGCCAGCGTCTCGCGGCTCGCCAGGCCGAAAAAGTCGAGGATGGGCCGGTCGGTGTAGTAGGCCACCGCGCCGATGTCGTTCAGCCCCACGGCGCCCGGCAGCGGGTACTGGCCGGCGAAGCGCGCCATCTGATAGTGCTGTAGGTAAATGTCGCTCATCGCGCGCGGCGTTTCGCCGAAGGCGCCCGCGACCAGCGCGACCAGCACCGCGACGCTCGCGCCGGCCAGCCCCACGACCAGCGGCCGCGCCCGGGGCGCCGGCCGCAGCTCGCGCGCTGCCTGGAGCATCGCCAGCGCGTTGAGCAGCACAAGATAGGCTTCG
>DASWWB010000187.1:0-10278 GCA_036406115.1 Herpetosiphonaceae bacterium | reverse complement strand
CAGCAGCGCGAACAGCAGGCCGACCGAGGTGATCGCTTCCTCGCGCCAGCCGCGCTTCCAGCCGATCACGCCGCCGGCGATGAAAAACGGGATCAGCAGATGGATGAAGCTCAGCTGGATCGTGCGCTGCATAAAAACAAGCTGGATGCCCATGCTAGACTCCTCGCGCCAGTCTGAGCCATTCGGCGGCCAGACGTAGTCCTGCATCTGGTTGGGCCAGTGCGGCGCTGCGCTCAGCCAAGCGCCGGCGGGCCGCATGGTCGGTCAGAAGTTCCTTCAGCTGCCGGCCCAGCGGCCCGTCGATCGGCGCCCCGGCGCCCAGCAGCTCATCGTCGTTGATCTGGACGGCGGCGCCCCTGCTGGCCAGCGCCCGGGCGTTGGCGTCCTGGTGGACATGCACCAGCGGGATCAGCACGGCGCCCAGCCCGGCGGCCGGCAGCTCGGCCATGGTCGAGGCCCCCGCCCGGCAAACGGCCAGGTCGGCGGCCCGGAAGGCGGCGCCCATCGATTGGGGCTGGCCGGCATGCAGGTACGGGAAAATCTGGTAGCGGCCGGCGACCTCGGGAGCCAATTGGGACGCAGTGTCGCGCAGAAACGCCTCATCGCCTTCGCGGCCACACACATGGAGAATGTGCGACCATTGTACCAGATCCGGCAAGAGGGCCTGGATGGCGCGGTTGATCGAGCGCGCGCCGCGGCTGCCGCCATAGACCAGCAGCGCCGGCAGGTCGTCGGCGATGCCGAAGGCCGCCCGGGCCGCCGCGCGGTCGGTCTCGAACAGCTCGGCCCGCACCGGGTAGCCGGTGGCGATCACTTTGCGCGCCGGCAGGTAGCGCCGCGAGTCCTCGAAGGTCACGCCGATCTTGGTCGCTAGTTTGGCCAGCACCCGCCCCGCCAGCCCCGGGATGATATCCGGCAGGTAGAGCAGCGTCGGCACCCGCTCCAGGGCCGCAGCCACGAACAGCGGCACGCAGACATAGCCGCCGGTGCCTAGGATCGCGGCCGGCCGGCGCTCGCGGATCAGCCGGCGCGCGGCGGCGACGCCGCGCAGCAGCACCAGGCTGTTGCGCGCCATCTGGAGCGGGCTGCGGCCCTTGAGCGCCGCCGCCGGCAGCCCGACGAACGGGATGCCGCTCTCGCGCGCCACCAGCCCGCCCTCCATGCCGTCGGTCGAGCCCACGTAGAGCAGATTCACCTCAGCGTCGCCGGCCAGGCTTCGTATGGTCTGGCTCCAGTCCTGCCCGCCGGTTCTGGACCCGCTGGCGGGCGGTGTCGCGCTGGCCGCCGCCGCGGCTGAGAAAGGCGAAGCGCCCGGCGCGCTTGCGCCGCTCGGTGGTGCGCCGCCAGGAGCCGCTGAAGGAGCTGCCGACGGCCAGGCTGGGCGGGAGATTCCCGTCCGCAGGCTCTCCGCCACCGCCAGCGCGGGGTAGACGTGCCCGCCCGTGCCACCGCCGCACAACATCAGCAGCAGCGGCGACGTGGGGCTGGAGGCTTTTGATCGAGGGGATTGGGGCGTCATTGACTGGATCCTCGGCGCTCTTCAGCGGCGCGTAACGCGAAACACTCAGCAGCAGCCCGGCAGCCATCATCGTGGTGACCAGCGAAGTGCCGCCGTAGGAGATAAACGGCAGGGTGATGCCGGTGAACGGCACCAGCGTCGAAACCACCGCCATGTTCAGCAGGGCCTGGAACACCAGCCAGGAGGTGACGCCGATCGCCAGCAGCGAGCCGAACGGGTCGCTCGTGCGCGCCGCGATCCGCAGCCCGCGCACCCCCAGGATCAGAAACACGACGATCAGCAGCACGGTGCTGATCAGCCCCAGCTCCTCGCCGATCACGGCGAAAATCGCGTCGGTGTGGGCGAACGGCAGCCAGTGGAATTTCTGGCGGCTGTGGCCCAACCCCACGCCCGTGATCCCGCCCGTCCCCAGCGCGTACAGCGAGTGGATCGGCTGGTAGCCGCCCTCGCGCGCGAACTGCCACGGGTCCTGCCAGACCAGCACGCGCTGGAGCCGGTAGCCGGCGCTCTGGACCGCCATCAGCCCGACGCCGCCGGCCACGAACGTCGCCAGCCCTAGGTGCAGCAGGCTGGCGCCCGAGGTGAACAGAATCGTGGCGCCGATCAAAATGATGGTGATCGTGGTGCCCATGTCAGGCTGGATCAGCACCAATCCCGCCAGCAGCCCGAGCATGATGCTGAACGGCAGCAGCCCCGTCACCAGCATCTTGACCTTCGAGCCGCGCCGCGAGAGCCAGTCGGCGAAATAGACGATCGAGGCGACCTTGGCCAACTCGCTGGGCTGGAGGCTGAAGCTGCCCAGCTTGATCCAGCGCGAGGCGCCGTTGACGTGGGTGATTGAGTCCGGCAGCAGCAGCACCAGCAGCAGCAGCGCCAGCGTCCCCAGCATCATCGGCACCGAGTAGGCCCGCAGCTTGCGATAGTCGAAGCGCATCACCGCCAGCATCACGATGCCGCCGAGGAAGGCGAACATCGCCTGGCGGGCCACCCAGTAGGTCGAGGAGCCGTAGTCGCTGTAGGCCACCACGAACGATGAGCTGTAGACCATCACCAGGCCGAAGGCCACCAGCCCGCCGATGATGGCGAGCAGAATCTGGTCGGGTTTGCGGGCGTGTTGCATCGGCGGCCTCCTAGCGGAACCGTTGGATTTCGAACTGGTAGGCTTCGAGGTAGTCGCGAAGCTCGGTGAGATCATTGGCCAGGTGCTGCTGATGGAAATACCAGGCCAGCGCCAGCGCCGCCAGCGCCACCGCCACCACCGCCAGCCAGCCCAGCGGGTGCGAGGGCCGCGCTTCGAGCTGCGGATTCCAGGCCGCGTTGACCAGCCGCAGCCGGGGCGTCAGCGCCGCGCCGACCAGCACGCCGCCGATCAAGCCGCCGACGTGGGCGAAATTGTCGATGCCGGGGATGGCCGCGCCAATCGCCAGATTGACAATCGCCAGGCCGACAACCTGGGCCAGGTTGCGCCGCGCCAGGTCGCCCAGCACGTTGCGCGAGCTAAAGGCGAAGGCCCCCAGCGCGCCCATCAGGCCGAACAGCGCGCCCGAGGCGCCGATGCTCGGCGCGCCGATCGGCCCGAAGGCGTAGGAGCCGACCGAGCCCGCCAGCCCGCTCACGACGTAGATCGCCAGCAGCCGCAGCGAGCCGTACAGCTGCTCGACCTGCGGGCTGAGCGAGTAGAGCGCGTAGGAATTGACCAGCAGGTGCAGCAGGCCGCCATGCAGCGCCACCGGCGCCAGCAGCCGCCACCACTCGCCCCCCAGGTCCATCAGCGGCGTGTATTTGGCGCCCATTTCGATCAGCACCAGCACGTCGGTGTCGTTGTTGCCGACCGGCGAGAAGCCGCGCAGCACCGCCAGGCCGTACATCGCGAAGTTCAGGGCGAAGATCAGCCAGGTCAGGCGCACCGGGTGCGACGGCAGCGCCACGGTGACGGTGCGCGGCGCATCGGGCGGCAGGGCCGGCGGCGGTGCAGGATACATCAGAGCGCCCCCACTATCCGGCGAAATTCTTCGCCGCGATGGAATTCGTTGCGGAACATGCCGAAGCTGGCGGCCCCCGGCGAGAGCAGCACGGTGTCGCCCGGCCGGGCTTGGTCGCGGGCCGCCAGGATCGCCGCCTCGAAGGTCTCGTAGACTGCGACCGGCGCGCCGACGCCGGCCTCGGCCAGCGCTTGGGCCAGATCCGCCGTCGCGGTGCCCGCCAGCAGGAGCAGCGCCAGGCGCTGCGGGTGCGCGGCGACGGCCTCGACCAGCGGCGCCCAGCTCAGGTTTTTGTTGGCGCCGCCGGCGATGAGCAGGACCGGCCCCTCGATCGCCCGCAGCGAGGCGGCGGCGGCGGTCGGCGTGGTGGCGGCGGTGTCGTTGAGGTAGCGCGCGCCGCCCAGCTCGCGCACCGGCTCCATCCGATGCTCGACCCCGCCGAAGCTCTCGATGGCGGCGACGATCGCCTCGTCGCTGGCGCCGTAGCTCCGGGCCAGGGTCGCGGCGGCGGCGATGTTCAGCCGGTTGTGGTCGCCGCGCAGCGGTCCCGTCGGCCACTCCGCCGCCTGCTCGGCGCCGAACCAGGCGACCCGCCCCGGCGCCAGCGCCGCCCACGAGCTGACGATCGGATCATCTTCATTGAGCACGACGATATCTTCGGGGCGCTGGTGGAGGAAAATATGCTGCTTGGCGCGGCCGTACTCCTCCATCGTGCCGTAGCGGTCCAGGTGGTCGGGCGACAGATTGGTGACGCAGGCGAACTGCGGGCTCAACCCCGCCTCGCCCAACCCCTCCAGCTGCCACGACGACAGCTCCAGCACCACCGGCGTGGCCGGCGTGATCCGATCAAGCTGCTCGAGCGCCGAGACCCGCAGGTTGCCGGCCACCACGGTGTCGGGCCACTGCTGGCGCAGCATCGCGCCGGCCAGCGTCGTGGTGGTCGTCTTGCCCTTGGTGCCGGTGATCGCGATGATCGGCGCCGGGCAGGCCCGGAAAAACAGCGACATCTCCATCTCGATCCGCGCGCCGGCCTCGCGGGCCAGCAGCAGGTAGCGCGAGGAAAGCGGCACGCCGGGATTGCGCACCACCAGCTCGGCCCGCCGGAAATCCTCCTCGCGGTGCTCGCCCAGCACGAACTCGATCGGCAAGCCGGCCAGCGCGTCGATCGACGATCGCAGCAGCTCGGCGGAGCGCAGATCGGTGACTGTCACCTCGGCGCCCTGCGCCGCCAGCCAGCGGGCCACGCCCAGGCCGCCGCCATGCACCCCCAGGCCCATCACCAGGGCGCGCTTGCCCCGTAGCTCGAACGTCATCGGGTCGCTCCTCGTCATCGGGTCGGCGTCGGGTAGGGCGTCGGCGTCGGCGTCAGGTCGTCGGTGGACGTGAACGGATTGTCGGCGGGCGTGGCGGTCAGGTCGGCGGGATCGACCGGCGTCAGCTCGCGGCGGGTCACGACCGGGCTCAAGGCAAGCGAGATACCGACCATCGACGCGATCAGGCTGACCAGGGCGAAGCGCTGCACGATCTGCATCTCGGACCAGCCGCTCAGCTCGAAGTGGTTGTGCAGCGGCGCCATCTTGAAGACGCGCTGGCCGGTGCCGGTCCGGATCCTGGTCCATTTGAAATAGTAACGCTGGATCACCACCGAGGCCGCCTCGGCGACGAAGACGATCCCGACCACCGGCAGCAGCAACCAGGCCTGGGAGATCAGGGCCACGATCGCCAGCGTCGCCCCGAGCGCCAGCGCGCCAGTGTCGCCCATGAAGACCTGGGCCGGGTGGGCGTTGAACCAGAGGAACGCCACGCAGGCGCCGGTCGCGGTGAACGAGTAGGTGACGAGATAGTCGAAGCGGCGCAAAAAGGCGATCACGCCGAACGCGGCGAAGGCGATGGCGAGATTCCAGCCGGCCAGCCCGTCCAGCCCGTCGGTGAAATTGACGGCGTTGGCCATGGCGACGATCAGGAAGGTGGCGATGGGAATGTACCAGTAGCCGATGTCGATCACGCCGTAGAACGGGATGATCACATCGCCGCCGTTGTCGAGGCCGTAGGGCTTGGGCAGGTAGAGCGCCAGCGAGGCGATCAGGGCGATGATCACCAGCCAGAGCATCTTGCCGCCCTCGGTCATGCCGAAGGTCTTGGATTTGACCTTGGTCAGCGAGAGAAAATCATCGAACCCGCCGAGGATGCCGTAGCTGACGAGCATCGCCAGCGGCAGCAGCATCGACCAGCGCCCCCACAGATTGAAGGCGACCGTCAGCAGCACCACGGCGGCGATGATCATCACGCCGCCCATCGTCGGCGTGCCGGTTTTGATCTGGTGGCTCTCGGGGCCGTCGACCCGGATCGACTTGCCGATGTTATTGGCCTTGAGCCAGCGAATCCACCAGCGGCCGAGCAGCAGCGTCATCACAAAGGCGGCGCCGGCCAGCAGCAGCGCCTCGGCCAGCTTCTCGACCAGCGCGCGCTGGATTTCGAGGACTACGTCTTCCACGCGCCAGCCTCCTCACGCGGCACTTGCAGGGCGGCGGCCACGTCTTCCATCTCCGCCACCCGCGAGCCTTTGACCAGCACGTAATCGTTGGGCGTCAGCAGCGCCTTGAGCCGGTCGACGATCTCGGCCTTGGATTGGGCGAAATGGACCCGCTCGGCGGCCATGCCGCTCGCCAGGGCCTCCTCGCCGATCCAGCGCGCCAGCTCCCCGACCACGAACAGCTCGTCAAGCACATCGGCGGCCCGGGTGCCGACAGCGCGGTGGCCGACCTCCTCCTGCGGCCCCAGCTCGGCCATGTCGCCGAACACGCCGATCCGCCGGCCCTCAAGTTCGGCCAGCAGATTGAGCGCCGCCAGGCTCGACACCGGCGAGGCGTTGTACGAGTCGTCGATCACCGTCGCGCCGCCGACCGCCGGCGAGGCCAGCAGCCGCAGCTGGGCGCTCTGGCGCAGGCCCTGGATCAGCGAGTCCCAGGACAGGCCGAGGACCAGGCCGACCGCCGCCGAGGCCAGCGCCGTGTGGACGCTGTGGCGGCCGATCAGCGGCAGCTTGACCCGCCACTCCCGGCCCTGGTAGTGGGCGCAGAAGGCGATGCCGTCCAGCCCCCGGCTTTCGATCTCATCAGCCCACAGGTCGGCGGCGGGATCGAGGCCGTAGCTGAAGACCCGGGCCTGCGTCTGGCCGGCCATGGGCCGCACCAGCGGATCGTCGTAGTTGAGAATGGCCCAGCCGTCCGGCGGCAGGGCCTGGACCAGCTCGCTCTTGGCGGCGGCCACGTTCTCCAGCGTGTGCATGCGCTCCAGGTGCGAGGGGCCGATATTGGTGACAATCCCGATCTGCGGCCTGGCGATGCTCGCCAGCAGCGTCAGGTCGCCGGCGTTGTAGATGCCCATCTCCATCACGGCGATCTGGTGCTGCTCCTCGATGCCGAGGACCACCAGCGGCAGCGTGTTTTCGCTGTTGTAGGAGCGCGGGCTTTTGTGGGTGCGCATGGTCGGCGCCAGCATGGCCGCCAGCACTTCCTTGGTCGTGGTTTTGCCGACGCTGCCGGTGATGCCGACGACCACCAGATCGTGGGCGGCGCGATGGCGGGCCGCCATGCGCTGCAAAGCCAGCAGCGGCTCATCGACCTCGAACAGCCAGACCGCGCCGGGCGGCGGGTCGGCGGGCCAGCGGCCCAGGTCCGGGTCCAGCAGCACCGCCGGGCGATCGAGCTTCAGCGCGGCGACATCGGCGATCCTGCCGCGCTGCACGAGCGCCCCGCTGGCGCCGCGCGCCGCCGCCGCCGCGATGTAGTCGTGGCCGTCGACGCGCTCGCCGCGCAGGGCGACGAACAGCGCGCCCGGGCTCGCTTCGCGCGAATCAATGCACGCGCCGCTGAAAGTCGGCGCGTTGGCAAAAGCGGGCGTATCGGGTGCATCGGCGGGATTCACCCGGACCCCGCCGATGATGTGGTCAAGTGTGATCATTGCAAGCCTCCGCCTGTCAATTGGCGGCGGTATTCTACCAGACGATCCTGGCCGGCGCCGCAGCTCACTGGCCGGCCACCTGCTTCTGGCACTCGTCGACCAGGCTCGGGTCGGGCGCGGCGTCGTAGTGGTTGAGCAGCTGCTCCATCACCCGGGCGTAGACCGGGATCGCCGACACGCCCCAGATGTCCTTGGTCCGGTCCAGCTTGACCAGCACCGCGACTTTGGGCTTTTCCGCCGGGGCGAAGCCCACGATCGAGCCGATCGTCGCGCCGTCCTCGTAGCCGCCGTAGCCGTTGGGGATGGAGCTGGTGCCGGTCTTGGAGGCGATGTTGTAGCCCGGCACCAGCGGCACCGGCGCCGAGCCGCACTGGTTGAGCCAGACCATCGCGGCGTAGTTGCCGTTGGTCACCCGCACCATCATCGGCTTGATCGTCTCGGAGGTCGCCGGGTCGATCACCCGCCGCAGCTCCTTGGGCTCGGTTTTGTAGCAGGTCCCGTGCTCGCAGCGCTCCTTGATCAGATAGGGCTGCATCAGCCTGCCGCCGTTGGCGATCGCCGCGATCGCCCGCAGCTGCTGGATGGGCGTCACCGAGATGCCCTGGCCGTAGCCGTTGGTCGAGAGGACGATCGGCCGCCAGTCCTCGGTGCTCTCCGGCCACTGGACGCTGCCGGTCGCCTCGCCTGTCACCTCGATGCCGGTCGGCTCGCCGTAGCCGAAGGCCTTGACCCCGGCGTAGAATTTCTCGGCGCCGGTCATCTCGGCGAACTGGAGCGCGCCGACGTTGGAGGAGTAGAAGATCACGTTGGCCGGGTTCATGTCGGCGTGGCCGGTGCCGTCCCAGTTGCGGCAGCAGCCGGGCGCGCGCTCGATGAAGCCGGAGTCATAGACGTAGGTCTCGGGGGTGAAGGCTTTGGCGTCGAGGCCGATCGCCAGGTTGACCGCCTTGAAGGTCGAGCCGGGCTCGTAGGTGTCGGTGGCGGCCGAGTTGCGGTAATAGACTTCCTCGGGATATTCGAGGTACTTGTTGGGATCGAAGGGCGGCCAGCTGGCCATGCCCAGGATCGCGCCGGTGTCGGGGTTCATCAC
This sequence comes from Herpetosiphonaceae bacterium, assembly GCA_036406115.1. Taxonomy (GTDB): domain Bacteria; phylum Chloroflexota; class Chloroflexia; order Chloroflexales; family Herpetosiphonaceae; genus DASWWB01. The sequence continues at coordinate 1,724 of DASWWB010000187.1, read as the reverse complement.
GGTGATCGAGCCGCCGCTGGCGCCATGGTCCTTGATGCCGCGGGCCAGCTCCTGCTCGGCGATGCGCTGGGCCACCGGGTCGATCGTCAGCGTCAGATCCGAGCCGTCGCGCGGCTCCTGGACGTTCGGCGGGTTGATCCAGATCGGATTGGCCGCCGAGTCAGTCTCGGCCTCGATCGATCCGCTCACGCCGGCCAGCAGATTGTTGGCGTAGCCCTCGACGCCGCTGATGCCGACATTCTCGTGGTTGGAGACGCCGACGATATTGGCGGCGAACTCGCCGTGGGGATAGACGCGGATCGGCTCCGGCTCCAGCACCAGCGCCGAGTTATTGAGCTGGCGGACCTGCTCGCTGGCCTCGGGGGTCAGGCGGCGGCCGAGCACCACGTACTCGCGGTTGCGGTCGCCGATCAGGGCGCGCAGGTCCTCGGGCGCCTTGCCGACCAGCGGCGCCAGCAGCAGCGCCAGCTTGTCGACCTCCTCGGGCTTGACCAGCGGCGGCGTGACCGCCAGCGTGTCGCGGTCGACATTCATCGCCAGGATATTGCCGGCGCTGTCTTTGATCAGGCCGCGGTTCGGCAGCAGCCGGCTGCTGCGGCTGAACTCCCCGCTGGCCAGGCCCGATAGCTCCTCGTGGCGCACGACTTGGACATCGAACAGCTTGTGGCTGGTGGCGAAGGCAAAGAGGCAGATCGCCAGCAGCACGGCGTTGATGCGCCAGCGCGACAGCTGGGGCCGGGTCTCGACCGGGGCGGATTTCACAGCCATATCGGCGTCCTCCTGGGCTTTAGCGGGCGGCGGCGGCCCATTTCTCGGGCGCGACCTCGATCGTCACAACGCGCTCCTGGGCCGGCCGGACCGGCTTGAGGCCCAGGCCGTCGGCCCGCGTCCGCACCGTGTCCAGCGACTGGGCGATCTCGATCTCAAAGCGCAGCTGCTGGTTGCGGCGCACCAGTTCGGAGCGGCGCACCTCGAGCTGCTCCAGCCGGTAGCCCTGGGTCGCGACCCGGCCGGTCTGGGCCAGGTAGAGGATGCTCATCAGGGCCGCGACGACCGAGAGAATGCCGAGCAGGCCGGCGGCGCGCTCGGCGGGCGAGGCGGCGACGCGGGCGGCGGCCCGCGCGTCGCGGGTGGGGACAGGTCGAGAGATAACAGCCATAGACACCTCGAAACGATCGATCAGGAGCCGGCGGGAGCCCCGGCGAGCCGCTCGGCGACCCGCAGCTTGGCGGATCGGGCGCGGGGATTGGCGTTCAGTTCGGCCTCGGCGGCCTCGACCGGCTTGCGCTGGACGGGCGCGAGGCGCGGCGCGTAGTCGCAGTCGCGGGCCACCGGGTAGACGCAGCGCCGCGGTCCGGCGCCGGCCGCCGCGATGTGCGGGCAGGCCAGGATCTCGATTTTCGGCGGGATCAGGCAGGCGCTGGCTTCGCGGCGGATCCACTCTTTGGCGATCCGGTCCTCCAGCGAGTGGAAGGTGATCACCGCCAAGCGGCCACCGGGCCTGAGGACCTGAAGGGCGCCCTCGAGCCCCTTCTCCAGCACGCCCAACTCATCGTTGACCGCGATCCGTAGCGCCTGGAAAATGCGCGCCTTGTCCTGCGCTTCCGTGCGAGGACCAAGCGTGCGATTCAACACGTTCAGCAGATCATCACTCGTGCGGAACGGCGTTGCACGACGCACCTTCACCACCTCGGCCGCCAAACGCCGCGAACGGCGCTCTTCGC
>DASWWB010000186.1:0-2262 GCA_036406115.1 Herpetosiphonaceae bacterium | reverse complement strand
GTCGGCGGGTTGCTGGGCGGCCAGCCGCTTGCGGCCGGCGGGGGTGGCCAGGGCCTGGCAGACCAGCGCCGGCGCCGCCGTCAGATGGATCCGCCAGCGGATCAAATTCGGGTCAGGATTGAAGCTCATCTGCCGGTCCTTTCAAGCTCATGAGCTGCTGATCGAGATCGCGGAGGTATTGCTGGCCGTAGGGTCCCGCCTCCAGCCCGTCGTAGAGCGCGGCGGGCAGATCGCGGGCGTAGCGCGGGCTGGCGGCGGCGGCGCCCAGGGCGATCGTCGCCACTGTGTCCACGTCGCCGGTGAAGGCGATCGAGATCCGCAGCACCTCGGCCAGCGACTCGCCGGCGGCGAGGGCGGTGATGGCGGCCTGGACGCTCATCCAGCCCTTGGAGCCGACCGGGCCGCGCCAGGGCCGGTCCCAGGCGCCGGGGACGTGCTGGCGGACGAAGCGGCCCACGTCGCTGGCGGCGCCCAGATCGTAGACGCAGTAGTGGGCGGCGAGGGCGGCGGCTTTGGCGGCGTCGACGCCGAGCGGCGTGTCGTGGGTGATCTTGGCCTGGATCTCGGCCCGCTCCAGCAGCTCGGCGAGATCGGCGACGACGCCGAGCGGGGCCGCCCGCATCGCCGCGCCGCTTTTGTCGCTGACCGGCACGATCTCGGCCATAAGCTGCTTGCCGTCGCGGACAGTGCGCAGGAAATCGTAGAAGTGGCGGGCGTAGCCCGGCCGCGGATCGCGCCGGAACACCTCGACGAAGCGGTTCGCCAGGTTGAGCGGCGTCCAGGGCTCGCCGCTGACCAGGGCCTCGGCGATCGCCAGGCTCATCTGGGTGTCGTCGGTGTAGGCGCCGGGAGGGATGGCGTGCAGCTGGTGGCGGATATAGCGGCTGAGATTGTTCTCGGCGCGCACGATCGCCGGGTCTGCGTACTCGAATCCCGCGCCGTAGGCGTCGCCAATGGCTAGTTCGACTAACATCGCAAAACTCCTCGGGCTATCTTATCATGTCGGGCGGCTTGTGCGGGCGGCGGGCTAGGCTATAATGGCCTCAGCCCCGATCGTTGATGATGGAGCGAGAAAAATGAATCTGCACGAGCTTGCCGAGCGGTTTGAGGCCCACATTCCCGATATGGCTCCCATCTGCGCCCAGCGCATCCTGGAATCCGGCATGGCCACCTACAAACCCCTCACCAAAGAGCAATTGGTCGGCGGGATTGTCGCGCCGGGCTACAAGGAGGTCGCCGCCGATCTCCGCGAGGGCAGCACCCACCGGCTGGCCGCCCACTACGGCAGGCTGGGGCTGATCCGAGCCCAGCAGGGCGGCCAGATCGACGACGTGCTGCGCGCGATCAAAATCGCCGCTGAAGTGATGGGCGAGTATGTCGAGCAGGAGTTCCAGCCGCCGCCCGAGCAGCTGCTCTCCTTCCTGAAATGGCGCGCCGGCCTGGTCTCCGACGCTATGATCGCCGTCTCCGCTAATTTTGTCGAGGGCCGCGAGGAGATTATCCGCAGCCAGGAAAGCCAGATCCGCGAAATCTCGACCCCGATCATTCCCATCCACTCCGGCGTGCTGGTGCTGCCGGTCATCGGCGCGATCGACTCGCGGCGGATCGGCCAGATCATGGAAGGATTGCTGGAGGGCATCGACCGCAACAAGGCCGACGCGGTGATCATGGACATCACCGGCGTGCCGGTCGTCGATACCGGCGTCGCCAACTACCTGCTCCAGGCCGCCCGCGCCGCCCGGCTGCTGGGCTCGCAGGTCGTGCTGGTCGGCATCAGCCCCGAGATCGCCCAGACGATCGTCCAGCTCGGCGTCGATCTGTCCGACATCGTCACCCGCGCCGATCTCCAGTCCGGCGTCGAGTACGCCCTGGGCTTGCAGGGATTGGCGATCGGGGAGCGGAGCTGACCCGCGCCGAGTTATTCGCTAAGCTACTGAGAGGATCACGCCGATGAGCCACTCGTTTGATTGCCAGCACTGCGGCGCGATCGTGCCCGCCGGGGCCCTGGCCTGCCCGGAGTGCGGGGCCGACGACCAGACCGGCTGGTCGCCGCGCGCCAATCTGCTGCTGCCGGACGACTGGCCGGCCGAGGAGCTGCTGGGCGTCGGCGGGCGGCGCCGCGATCTGCCGCCGCGCTCCGGCGGGTCGCAGCTGGCGCTGCGGGCGGTGGCGTCGCTGGTGCTGGCGTCGCTCGTCCTGTCGGTGGCCGGGCCGTGGGGCGCGCTGGCGGCGCTGCTGGTCTGCGCCGGCCTGATCTGGTAC
>DASWWB010000185.1:0-3221 GCA_036406115.1 Herpetosiphonaceae bacterium | reverse complement strand
GGCGACTCCGCGCGACATCCCGGCGGCGGCGCCGGCGCGGTCCGCGACGCTGATCATCCTCGGCGGAGCGCTGGCGCTGGCGGCGGCGGCCCGCCTGATCGGGCTCGATGCCATTCCGCTCGGCTTATGGCGCGACGAAGCCCGCTACGGCCTCGCGGCCTTGCGTATCCTCCGCGATCCGAGCTACCGGCCGGTGTATCTGCCGGACGGAATCGATTACCCGGGGCTCTTGATGTATCTGACCGCCGCCGCGATCAAGCTGATCGGCGTGCGCATCGAGACCGTCCGGCTGGTCGCCGCCGTCGCCGGCACCCTGACGCCGGTCGCGCTCTACGCGTTCGGCCGCCACATCGCGGGCCGGCGCGCCGCGCTGTCGGCCAGCGTGATGGTCGCCGTCTCCGCCTGGCACATCGCCCTGAGCCGGATCTCGTTCGTCGCCGTCCTGGAACCCTTCCTGACCATGGGCGGCCTGGCGCTCCTCTGGTCGGCGCTGCATCTGCCAAAAGGCAGCCGGCAGCGCTGGCTGCCGTTCGCCAGCGCCGGCCTCAGCTTCGGCCTGGCGCTGTACACCTATCACACCGCCCGCATCTTGCCAGCGCTGCTCCTGCTCCTGCTGCTGACAGCGCTGGGCCGCTCTGCGGAACGCTGGCGCGCCGCGCTGCCCGGCGTGCTGCTGATGGGCGCCGTGCTGGCAGCAGTGGTGGCGCCGCTCGCCTCCTACGCCGTCACCAACGCCGACGACTTCAATCTGCGGATGGGCGAGACGGCCTTGCTGCGCGGCGCCGAAGAACAAGCCCAATCGCCCGTCGGCGCGCTCAACGAGAATCTGCGCCGATACGCGCTGATGTGGCATCTCCACGGCGAGCCGAACGCGCGCCACTACATCCCGGGCCGCCCGATGTTGGATCCGATCATCGGGGCCTGCTTCCTGATCGGACTGCTGCTGCCGCTAGCGACCCCGGAGCGGCGCTTTCTCGCGGGCTGGCTCGCGCTGGAGCTGGTTCCCGCGCTGCTCGCCGAAGGAGCGCCCCACGCGGTCCGCGCCGTCGGGACGATCGCCCCGGCGCTGCTGCTGGCCGGCATCGGCCTCGAGCAATGCCTCGGCCTCCTCGCTGACAGGTACCGCCGCCCGGCCGCAGGCGCCGCGCTCGCCATCGTCGTGATCTTCAATCTGAACCTGTATTTCCGCAACGTCCCCTTCAGCCCGGCGGTGTGGGATCGCTTTTACGTGCCCGAGACGGCGATGGCGGACTACGCCCGGACGACGGCCCCCGCCGCCCCGGTCATGGTTCCGCGCGATCTCATCAAAACCGATGTCGGCGCCTATTTGCTGGACGGCGTCCCGGTTCAGACCTGGAGTCCCAATACGCCGCTCGCCGCGCAGCCAGCCCAAACCCAAATCCTGGTCTCGGGCATCCAGACCGAGGCCGAGCAGGTCTGGGTCAATCAGAACCTCCGGGGCCTGAGCCCGACGGCCGGCGCGCGCTACCCGGGAACCGAGCGCCCGGTGTTTTGGATCTACACGCTCCCTTGAGCGCGGCCCTGCCGGAGCTTCCGGCCGCTCAGCGGCCGGCCGGCACATCGATCTCCAAAAAGAGCGCGTCGCCCCGGGACGCGCCCGCGCCCGGATCCCCGGCCTGGGCGCTCACCGGCAGGCGCGTCCCGTCCGGCGCGTAGACGCCGACCAGCAGCCGCTTCCTGCCGGCGGGCGTGGCGGGATCGAGCGCTAGCGGCACGTCCTGGCGGATCAACTCGCCGGGCTGCCAGGTCTGGCTGGGCGCCCCGTCGCCGCCGAGCAGCCCGTCCCACTGGGCGAACTTGCGATCGGCGTCGCCGAGCACCTGGGCGGTCAGCATCAGCGGCGGGGTGGGGCCGGCGGCCCGCCACCAGAGCGACAGGCGGGCGGTCCTGCCGGCGGCGGCAGGCGCGATCGTCGCGCCCGCCAGCTCGGCGCCCTCGCCGAAGCGCGCGGCCAGGGGGAGCGCCGGCTGGGGCAGGCTGGCGAACGCGCTGTTGGTGTCCAGCGGCTCGATCGCCGATATCGCGGCGCCGTCGTCGGCGAACGTCAGCAGCGGGATGCGCTTGATCAGCGTCTCGCCCTGGTAGATCCACAGCGCGGCGAAGAAGCGCCGCGGCTCGGCGGGCCGCTCGCCCCACTCCATCGCCACCGGCGCGCCATTGACCGCCAGGCTGCGGCCGGCCAGGTCAAGCTCCAGGTCGGCGGGGCCGAGCGGCAGCACCGCCCAGCCATAGTGATTGATCTCGGTGCTGTCCTCGTAGATTTCCAGCGCCATCCGCAGCCGCTGGCCGGTCGGCGCCGGGCGGACGGCGATCCGCGCGGCACCCAGCGGGTTCCCGGCGGTCGGCGCGGCGCTGACATCGAGCGCCAGGGTCGGCGGCGCCGCCGGGGGCTCCATCAATGCCGGGTCGTACAGCTCGATCCAGCGCACGCTGACCGGCCGGTCGCTGCTGAGCCGCGCGACGGCGGGCGCCGCGAGGGGCGGGCTGGCGACCAGATGGAGGCCGGGGCTGAGGGCGATCGTCTGGCTGATCCCGCCGCTTTCGAGCAGGACCACGGCCGGCTCGACCGCGCCAAGCGCCATGACAAGCGTGCGGGTGGCAGGTTCGCCGCCGGGCGGCGCCGCGCCGAGCCGCAGATCGGCGGCGCCGAGCGCGAGGTCGAGCGGCTGATCGAGCGTGAGCAGCGCGCCGCTGCCGAGCAGCGCCAGCTCCAGGGTGGTGTTGCGGTGGAGCGCCTGGGGATAGGGCCGCTCGTAGGCCGCCGCGCGGCCGTTGAGATGGGCCAGCCGGCCGGGCGGCGCGGCGTAGAGCGCCGCCAGCCGGTTGCTCCAGAGCGGCGGCGCCGCGAAGCCCCACTCGGCGGGATCGTCGCCGGCGCCCAGCACAGCGTAGGGCGCAGTCGCGCCCGGCGGCAGCGCGTCGTAGACCTGGTAGCCGGTGGCGGTGCGACCGAGCAGCGGATGGCCGCGCAGCGCGTAGGCGATGAGGCCGGTCGTCGGGCCGCGCAGCTCCTCGGCGCCGGACAGCAGCACCGGGGCGCCGGCGGGGATGTGATCGGCTAGCTCCAGCAATTGCAGCCGCTCGCGCCCGTACAGCCCGTTGTCGCGCCGCAGCAGATCAACCGAACTCCAGGCCGTCGAGCCGACGACCAGCGCCAGCAGCCCGCCGATGCCGAGCGCCGCCGCTGGCCGCCAGCGCGG
>DASWWB010000184.1:0-3577 GCA_036406115.1 Herpetosiphonaceae bacterium | reverse complement strand
ACGATCGTTCGTCGTTGCCGCCCAGCGTGGTCGGCTGAGACGGGCAATGCACATGGCTACAATACCGCTCCAGCACGCTCCCATCGGCGCCAACGACACTCCCCACATCGCCGATGCTGCGCATCACGATCACCCACGGACGCGGCATCATGGACCCTCCGCCAAGAAGGCCGCTGGCGACACCTGGGTTCCCGCTGCCCAGGCAGCCTGCCACGGCTCGTCGCCAAGCTGGGCCTGTGCCCGGGCGAGCCGGCCGGGTCGATCCGGCAACGTCAGCTTCTCAACCGGAATCCCGGTTGCGGTATACACCGTCTCCGCCGCGCCGTAGAGCTGGGCTGCCCGCTCGGCTTGACCCGTCTCCACGGCGATGGCGGCAAGATTTTCCAACGAGACCAGGATCTCCCGTGGGCTGTCGTGCGAAATGCTCAGCCGGAGGGCATCCTGCGCGTGCTGCTCCGCCGGTCCGTAGTCCTGGGCCTGGAGCGCGTGAAACGCCTGGGCACTCCGGATGTTCGTCGCCAGCTGCGAGCTGGTGAGCTGGGGCTGGAGTGCGGCGGCCTGTGCCAGGTAGGCCCGCGCGGCCGTATAGTCGCCCTGCCGGACGGCGACGGTGCCGAGATTCAGGAGCGTGTTCGCAAGCTGGTTCGGATCGCCGAGGGCCTCGCGGATTGACAGGCTCTGCTGAAGGTGCGTAATGGCCAGGTCGTAATCGTGTTCGTACATCGCCAGCAGGCCGAGCGATTCGTGATTGCCGGCAATGAGGGGCTGATCGCCCACGCCTTCATACAGGCGCAGGGCCTCCGTATGGTAGCCCCGGGAAGCGGCAACCTGGCCCAGCTCCATGGCCATGACGCCGGCCCCATCGAGGGCCTTGGCCCGGACGGCTGGTGGCGCCTCGTCGCTCGCCACCAGCGCCTGCTCCAGCCAGGTCTGGCCGTCCCGGAGCGTCCCACGGGTATACCAATAGCGCCAGAGGCCGCCGGCGAGCCGAAGGGCCAGCGCCTTATCGGGCTGGGTGACCGCCCACTGGAGCGCGGCGCGGATCTCGTCCTGGGCCGCGTCGAGCTGCGCCATCCAGGCGGCATGATCGGTACCTTGAAGGTGCGGCTCGGCGGTTTCGACCAATGTGAGCACCGTTATCCACGCTGTGTCCTGCATGTCGTTCCCTCCGTACGTATCGTATGGCGGCACCTGGGGGAGCGAGCCCCAAGCTCACGGTCTGCTGGTGTCATCTTGTCCCACATCGCGGCGGATCGCCCTACTGCTCGCGTCCGCCCTGTTGTTGTCGCGAGCACCGCGCGTTACGTTTTGGGTTTGCTGCCTTTCAGTTTACTCCGGACATAGACGGACAGATTCCGGCGCTCGATCTCAAAGAGGTCGATCGCCTCGAACAACATGCTCAGCTTGGCATACCCATAGTTGCGGGCATCAAAGGATGATTGATTGGTGATGTGACTCCCCACTTTGGTCAACGGCGACCAGCCATCATCGTCTTGGGTACTGGCGACCGCCCCGCGTAACAGATTCATCAGCGTGGTATCGTGCTTTAACTGTGGCCCCGTTTTCTTCACGCCCACTGCGACGTTCGGCCGCTCGGTGGTCGGTTCTTGGTCGATCGTCTCCAGAAACAAGAACCGTGAGCAGGCGGACACAAAGGGGCGGGGTGTTTTCTGCTCGCCAAAGCCGTATACTTTGAGGCCGTTGGTCAGGAGCCGCATCACGAGCGGGGTGAAATCGCAGTCACTCGACACGAGCGCAAAGGCATCCAGCTGCTGCGTGTAGAGCAAATCCATGGCATCGATCATCAGCGCCATATCGGCGGCGTTTTTGCCCTTGGTGTAGTCAAACTGCTGGATGGGCCGGATCGCGTAGTCGTGGAGACAGGCCTGCCAGCCCTGGAGATTGGGGCTGGTCCAGTTGCCATAGGCGCGCCGGACAGTGGCCACGCCGTACTTCGCCAGCTCGGTGAGAATCGCGGCAATCTTGGACGCCGGCGCATTATCGGCATCGATCAGCAGTGCAATGGTCGCCTCGGTCTGTGGCAGACGGATGCGGGTGGGCAGCGTCATCGGGGCGGTCCTCCTTGGGCACGGGGCGGGACAGGGCGGTTGGCATTCGGACGCGCTGGTGGCATAGACAGCGACTGGGTATAGCGACAGCCATCGCCGCCGCGCCAGGCCGAGCAAGCCAGGAACACGCCGTGCTTGCTGGTGCGCTCGACCAGGATCCCCTGCCGGCACTGCGGACACTGGCGGGCGGTGTGACCACACTGGGCGCAGCGCTCGGCCGGCTCCGGCCCAGGTGTGGGGAGCATGGCCCCCATGGTACAGGCCGGGCAGGTGGTAAGCATCCCGTCACAGGCCGGCTCGGCGGTGCAGCGCCAGCGAACGCCCCGCGGCCCGGGCACGGCCTGGATGGTCTTCTGCTGGCAGACCGAGCACGGGTACACCGCGGGCTTGTCCACCAGCGTGGTGCGATAGGACGCGTAGGCCGGGCCAAGCAGCTCGGTGACAAAGGGCGACACCTGGCTGGGCGGGATCAGGAGGTAGACCCGCTTCCGTGCCCGCGTCAGCGCGACATAATATAAGCGGCGCTCCTCGGCAAAGGGATAGGTCTCGCTCGCCGGCAACACCAGCCGCACCACCGGATCGTCGGGGATGGTCGAGGGAAAGCTCAGTCGGCCGGTCTCCAGGCCGATAATAAGGACATAGTCGGCCTCTTTCCCCTTGCTGGCGTGCATCGTCTGGTAGGTCGTGGTGATCCCCACCCGCCCGAGTCGCTCCGTCAGCGGCTCCAGATCCGCCGGTGCCGAGCGGCGATAGCGCCCCAGCACGAGCAGACTGGCCGGTGCTCCGGCGCACTGCTGCATGAGATCCGCGCAGATCGCCTGGAGTGCGTCCGTCTGGGCATCGGGCGTGTCATTGGCCTGGTGGACCAGGACCAGGGGCGGCACCCCAGCGGCGCCGCCATAGGCCCGGAGCTGCTTGGTCAGCTGGGCCGGGTTCTGGGTCACAAAGCGGGCGCTGGCGTCCAAAATCTCCTGCGGATAGCGGAAGGTGGTATCGAGGGCGACGGTCGCCGTTGGGCCAACCAGGGTGGGGAGGCTGGTGATGATTGAGACATCGGAGCCGGCAAAGCGGTAGATGGCCTGCCAGTCATCGCCGACAGCAAACAGCCGCGCGTGTGGCACATGCGCCCGCAGATCCTGGAGGAGGCCCAGGCGCTGGCGGGAGATATCCTGAAACTCATCGACGATCACGTAGCGGAAGCGGCTGACATAGGCGCGGGACTGGAGGGCCGTGCGGGCGTCCGTGATCATGCTGCTGAAATCGAGCAGCTCGGTCTTGGCCAGTTGGGCCTGGTAGCGCTGGTACACGGCGCGAAAGATCGTCAGGAAGGCCTGGTCCCGCGAGGTCTGGGCGCGCTGGGTAATCGTGTCGAGGGAGTCCTCGCTGCCGCCGACGAGCTGGAGAAATTGATCGAGCAACCGGATGAAGGCGTTGGCTGGCGTCGTGGGATCCTGGAGCAGGGCCGCGAGCTGGTCGGGCGGGAGCAGCGTGCAGGGGACGCCGGCGGC
>DASWWB010000183.1:0-2774 GCA_036406115.1 Herpetosiphonaceae bacterium | reverse complement strand
ATCGCCAGCGAGACGTGGATCGCCGAGTTGGCGGCGACTGGGAAGTAGCGCAGCAGCCGGCCGTCGCGGGTGACCGACAGATTGACCATGCCGGAGACGGTGCTGCCGGCCCGCACATACAGCATGCCGGCGGTGCGTCCGGGCGGCACGGCGTAGCGCAGCCCGAGCGGCTCGGGCGTTGTCAGCCCGCGGCCCTCGAACACGGCGATGGTTTGCAGCAGAATCGGGGTGCCCTCGCCCATAAAGAGGCCCATGGCGACGCTCCTTTCGCGAACTAGTCGTTTCGGATCGGGCAGCCATTGCCAGGGCGAGCGGCGGCGCTGGGGTCGGTCTCACATCGCTGGGAGCGGGGCAGGCGGGGTGACAGGGGTTGCGGAGGCTTCGCCATTGACGATAGCATAGGCCGCCCGCCAGTCTATCGGCAAAAATGTCAAGAATTCCGCCGCGGCGCTTGGGCAGATTGCACAACGACGCGCGCCGGCGATCGCGGCCGGTATCGGAAAAGCGACATCACACGGCGGGGCGGGAGCCGGGATCAGGGGATTGATTTAGATCATCGCAGCGGGCTATTTACAATCGAACCAGAGCCCCCGCCTGGTGCGAGGCGCGGGACGGCGGCGCGCCGGCTTGTGCAAAGCTGCTATGCTTTGGCCAGTCAGGCGATCCGACAGCGGGCGTCTGCGGAGCTTCACTCAGCCGCCGGCTGACGCGGCCCCTCCAGCGCCGGAGGCCGCGCCGGCGGCGCTTTCCCCATCGAGCCAGGCCGTCAAGCGCCCGAATGATCTGGCGCGCACGATTGACCGGCGCGCGGTAGCAGCGGGCCGCCGCTGCGCCCATCCGCAGCCTGCGCCTTGAAAAACAGCGCGGAGTTCGGTAGAGTTCCTCACGTCCCGGCGGCGCTGGTCGCCGCCCGGGCGACTGGGCCATTTTGTGAGGAGTCTCTACCATGGAACCGACGCAGATACGCTTTGACGACGGGGTCGCGTACGAGCGCTACATGGGCGCGTGGAGCCAGCGGGCTGGCGGCGCCTTCCTGGAGTGGCTGGCGCCGGCGGGCGGCTTGCGCTGGCTCGATGTCGGCTGCGGCAACGGCGCCTTCACCGAGCTGCTGATCGAGCGCTACGCGCCCGCCGCCGTCCAGGGCATCGATCCCTCGGCGGCGCAGCTAGACTACGCCCGGCGCCGCTTTCCGCCGGAGGTCGCCGCCTTCGAGCAGGGGGACGCGATGGCGCTGCCCTGGGCCGCCGCGACATTCGACGCCGCCGTGATGCCGCTGGTCATTTTCTTCGTGCCGGAGCCGGCCGCCGGGGTCGCCGAAATGGCGCGGGTCGTCGCGCCGGGCGGGATCGTCGCCGCCTACGCCTGGGACATGCCGGGCGGCGGTTTCCCCTACGCCGCCGTGCAGGCCGCTTTGCGCGAGCTGGGGGCGCCGGTGCCGTCGGCGCCGAGCCCCGAGGCGTCGCGCCTTGACGTGATGGGGGAGCTGTGGGCCGGCGCCGGGCTGGAGGAGATCGAAACCCGCCCGATCGCCGTCACCCGCACCTTCGCCGATTTCGACGACTATTGGGCGACAATCCTCGGCGGCCCGAGCGTCAGCGGCTCGCTGGCGGCCCTAGAGCCGGCAGATCTGGCGCGGATCCAGGCGCGGCTGCGCGCGGAGCTGCCCGCCGACGAGCAAGGGCGGATCACCACCAGCGCGCGGGCGAACGCAGTCCGGGGACGGGTGCCGCGCGCCAGCTGACCGGCGCGGCGCGGACCGGATCTGAGCGACACAGGGCGAGTCTCGCTTGAGCCGGCCAGCGCCGACTGGCGGCCCCGCGCTGCGCCCCAAGCCGTCGCGCAACCAATCGACCTTGGCGCGAACCAGACCTGGGCGGCACATGGCCCATCTCGCTTGACCCGGCCGGCGCCGGCTTGCGACCTTGCGCGGCACCCTGAAGCGCCGTTCAGCCCATCAAACTTAGAGCGAACCAGACCTGGGCGGCGCATGGCCCATCTCGCTTGACCCGGCTGGCGCCAGCTTGCGACCCCGCGCTGCGCCCCGAGCCGTCGCACAACCAATCAACCTTGGCGCTGAGGCGCCCGGCTTGCGGCCGGCGCGCCTTTTCGCGTATGCTGGCGGCGCGAAGGAGGACCGAATGGCGATCGTTCCCTACCAAACCGCCTGGCGCGAGCGGTTCGCGCCGCTGTTCGCACAGGATCCGCCGGTCGCGCTGCGGCTCTGGGCGATGCTGGACGGCGCGATCCCCGGCCGGCTGGCGACCGACTCCATCGCGGCGCCAAGCTACGCCCTGTTGCAGGAGCGGGCCGACGGCACGGCGTATGTCGGCGGCGACCCGGCGCCGGCAGCCCTGCGCGCCGCGCTACGCGAGCTGGCGGCGGTCCAGGCGCCGGTCATCTGCCTGCGGCCGGGCGATCCGCTGCTGGCGGCGCTGCCGGGCAATCCCGGCTACCAGGGCGAGGCCGTCGATTGGACCGACCGCTCGCCGCTGATCGATCTGGCCCCGCTCGCCGAGCGGCCGACCGGCTACGAGCTGCGGCGGATCGACGCCGAGCTGGCGCCGGCGCTGGCGGGGTTCGGCTACTACGCGGAGATGTTCGGCGGCCTCGAGGCGGCGCTGGCGGGGACCGTCGGCTACTGCCTGCTCGACGGCGCCGCGCCGGTGAGCGAGGCGGTGGCCGGGCCGTTCGCCCGGGGCGTGGCGGAGCTGGGCGTCGGCACCGACGAAGGCTATCGCGGACGAGGTCTGGGGCTGGTCGTGGCCGCCGCCGCC
>DASWWB010000182.1:0-2984 GCA_036406115.1 Herpetosiphonaceae bacterium | reverse complement strand
TTGATGCTTTCGCGCCGCTCGCTCAGTCGCTTGCCGGCGAATTCGTGGACCGCGTCCAGCATGATGTAGCGCAGCTCGCCCTCGGCCAGCTCCTCTTGCAGCAGCAGGTGCTTGTTGAGCAGCACATTGACGCCGTCCAGCGCGTCGAGCGGCAGGTCGCCCTCGGCGTCGCAGACCGCCTCGACCGCCTCCAAGGTGCAGCCGCCGGCGAAGGCGCCCAGCCTGGCGAACAGGGCTTGCTCGCCGGGCGCCAGCAGATTGTAGCTCCAATCCAGCACGTGGCGCAGCACTTGGGCGCGGCTTGAGAGCCGGGCGCTCGGTTTGACCAGCGCCAGCCGGCCCCGGAGCAGCATCAGCATGTCCTCGGGCGCGAAAACGGCGCCGTGGGCGGTCGCCAGCTCGATCGCCAGCGGCAGGCCCATCAGGCGGGCGCACAGCTCGACGACCGCTGGCGCGTTGGCGTCGGTGAGCGCGAAGGCCGGGCGGGCGGCGCGCATCCGCTCGGCGAACAGGCGGATCGCCGGATAGGCGCCGATCTCGGCCAGCGGCGGCAGCGCGCCCACCTCGGGCAGCGCCAGCGGCGGCAGCACGAACACCCGCTCCTCGGCTAGCCCCAGCTCGGCCTGACTGGTGACGAGGAGCTTGAGGCCCGGCGCCGCCGCCAGCAGGGCGCTGAGCAGCGGCGCGGCCGCGGCGACCTGCTCGAAGTTGTCGAGCAGCAGTAGGATCTGTCTGCCGGCTAGATGGCTGGCTAGCGCGTCCGCCAGCGGCTGGCCGCCCCGCTCCTTGACGCCCAGCACCTGGGCGATCGCCGAGCCGACCAGCGCCGGCTCGCTCACCGGCGCCAAGCTGACGAAAAAGGCGCCGTCGGCGAAGCGGCCGATCAGCTCGGCGGCGACGCGCAGGCTCAGGCGGGTTTTGCCGGTGCCGCTGGTGCCGCGCAGCGTCAGCAGCCGGACGGCCGGATCCTCCAGCAGCCCGCGCAGCGCCGCGATCTCCTCGCGCCGCCCGATCAGCGGCAATTGCTGGAGCGGCAGGTTGTTGGGATGGGAGTCGATGGTCGCGAGCGGCGGGAATGCGGGCGCGCCGGCGGGGCTGATCTCGAACAGCGGCTGGGCGCGCAGCAGATCCGGCAGCCGGTGCTCGCCGAGATCGCGCAGCTCGAAGCCGGCGGCCGGCCGGGCCAGCGCCAGCGCCGCGCCCTCGGTCAGGGCGATTTGGCCGGGATGGGCGGCGGCGAGCAGATCGACCGCCTGCTGGCCGAGCGTCGTTTCCGCTTCGGGCCCGGCCCGGCCGCTCGCCAGCGCGATGGCGACGTGCGGGGACGGACCGGCGAACAGCGCTGTCTCCAGCGCCGCCGCAGGCTCATCGAAGCGCAGCAGCAGCGCGGCGGGATGGGCGATCGGCGCGCCGCCTTTCCAGCGCGCCGTCTCGAGGATTACCATTGCGAGCGCGGCGGGCACCGGGGCCGCGAACGGCCCGGCGGCCAGGATCGTGATGGTTTCGGCCTGCGTGATGGTCATCTGCGCCTCCTTGGCGCCGGCCCGGGTTGGTGTTCGACAGAGCGGGCTCAGCGTCGCGGCTGATTTAATCATCATGCGTGCCATGGCCTCGGCAGCGGCTCAGCGCTCGCCCCAGGCCAGGATGTTGCCGCCCATCAAATCAATTTCCCGCCCGTCGTGATCGGCCAGCAGCGACCGGTAGCCGCCCAGCACCAGGGCGACGATCTCTCCGTCCGGGCTGAGCTGAAACTCCTTGAGGGCGACATTGGGATACGCGCCGGCGACCGAGACGCCGCCGTCGACGGAGAGCTTGCGGACCTCGAAGCCCCAGACAGTGTAGCGAACGCCAACGAGCAGCGCCGAGCTATCCGGCAGCCACATGGCCGTCCACTGCACCGCCCCCGCCTCCTCCGGCAGCGCGGCGATTTCCGCGCCGCCGGCAGCGCGCAGCGACCACTTGAAATTGCCGGTGGCGTTTGGCGCGCTCTCATCGGCCGCCAGCCACCGCCCGTCCGGCGAGACCATCACAGTGCGCTCCGTCAGGCCGATCTCGCTCTCCGCGCCGGTCGCCGCATCGACCCAGAAATGGCCGTAGCCGCCGGCCGCGTTGGTTTTGCGGATCAGGAAGCGCGAGCTGTCGGCGGACCAGCCCTCAAACTCAACCGTTCCGCTGATCGGCTCCGAGGTGCGCTCCAGCGCCGCGTCGCGCCCGAAGATCAGCAGCCGGCCGGAGGTGTTGCCGACGTTCTCGATGACCGCGAGCCGGGAGCGGTCCGGCGCAACGACCCCTCCGGCCCCGGCGCCCTGGCGGAGGCCGGGCATCGGAACGACGGCGCGGCTGACAAGGTCGATGAACTCCCAAATCAGCCCCGTGTCCGGCCGCGCCGGATCAGGGCTCGGGCTGATCAGCAGTGAATCGAGCGTGACGCCGGCCGGCAGCGCCGCCGCGTGCTGGTCGGGCACCCGCTCGATGGCGCCTGTTTGGAGATCGAGAACGAGGCGAGCGTACTGGTTGTTGTCGTCGCGGCACCTGATCAAGAAATAGCGGCCGTCGGGCGACGCTTCACCATCGGGATCCGACTCGCCGCCATACTTCGAGCACCAGCCGTCCTCCACCAAGTGGCGGTGGAGGTCGGCGCGGGTTTTGCCGCCGCCTGCCAGCATCAGCCGCCCGTCCCAGGTGAGATAGAGCATGATCGGGTTTTGAAGCCCGGCCAGCGCCTCCGCGAACGGAATGTCAGGCAGCGGCGTGCTGGTCGGCGGGCGGGGGCCGCTGGCGACCGGGGATCTGGTTGGAACGGGCGTGGCCGTGGCCGTCCCGGTCGGCGTCGGCGGCGGGCTGGGCTGTGGCGTCGGCGGCGGGCCGGGCATGGGCGTGACCGGCGCCGGGTAGCCCGTCGCCATGGGATCGGTTAGGGAGTCGCTCGGGCGCGGATAGGGCGCGTTGCTGCGCGGCGCGGCGGGCGTGGCGGCTTGGCCGGC
>DASWWB010000181.1:0-2884 GCA_036406115.1 Herpetosiphonaceae bacterium | reverse complement strand
GCCGTTCCTGGTTGGGCGCGTCGATCTCCATCCTGCCTGCCGGCGCGGCCTTGACGAGGCCAAAAAGCTGCTGGTCGAGCTGGGCCACGAGGTGGAGGAGGCGGCGCCGGCGGTCGATCAGATCGCGCTGTCGCGGGCCTTCCTGACCATGCTTTGCGTGGAGCTGGCCGCCGAGTTCGCCGAGATCGAGCCGCTGCTGCGGCGCAAGGTCCGGCTGGAGGATGTCGAGCCGGCCACCTGGGCGCTCAAGCTGTTGGGCGAGCAGATCAGCGGCCGCGAGCATGCGCTGGCGCTGCGGACGCTCCAGCGCGCCAGCCGCCAGCTCGGCGAGTTTTTCAGCCGCTACGACGTGCTGCTGACGCCGACCTTGGCGGCGCCGCCGCTGCCGATCGGCTCGCAGCAGATCACCGGCGCCGAGGAGCGCCTGATCAAGCTGGTGTCGGCGCTGCGGGCCGGCCGCGCGCTCAAGGTCGCCGGCGTGCTGGAGCGCAACGCCGAGCAGGCCTTCGCCTTCACGCCCTACACGCCGCTGTTCAACATCACCGGCCAGCCGGCCATGTCGGTGCCGCTGCACTGGGAGGGCGGCCTGCCGATCGGCGCCCACTTCGCCGGCCGCTACGGCGAGGAGGAGACGCTGCTCAGCCTGGCCGGCCAGCTGGAGCGCGCCCGCCCCTGGGCCGATCGCCGCCCGCCGCTGCTTGAGGCTGCGGCGTAGCGCCAAGCGTGATTGATCCGGCGGGACTTAGTCGCCTGGGTGATGCGGCGGCGCCGGCGCCGGGGGCTTGGGCGCGAACTCCGGGCAGCGATGGAACTCATCGACCGGCGGGACCGGCCAGAGCGCGTAGACCGGGCGCCGGTGGTGGGCGTGGAGCCCGGCCAGCTCCTCGGCGGAGCAGAGCCGCAGATAGGCCTCGCGCTTGCCGACGAAGCAGTGCAGATGGCCGCCGACGCCGTTGCCGTTGCGCCCGCCGTAGGCTTCGGTTTTGCTGAAGACGCACAGGACGCAGGCATGCAGCGCGCCGACGCCGCGCAGCGCGCCCTGGAGCGCCAGCAGCGCCGCCTCCAGCTCGCCCGGCCCGTCGATCTCCGGCGACTGGAAGCGGCGGCCCGCGAGGAGGCAGCTCGCCCGGTAGCGGTGGAAGCGCCCGCCCGCCGGCGCCGGCCGCAGCTCGATCTCCAGCGCGGCCTCGGCGCGCCCGCCGCCCGGGAGCGACGCGGGCAGCGCCAGGCGGAAGCGCAGCGCGGCCTCCGGCGGGAAGCGCGCCAGCAGCTCGTCGAGACAATCGATCTCCAGCCGCTCGCCGCGCAGGTCGAGCGCGTAGCGGCCCTCGTCGTCCTGCGCGAAGGCCAGGGTCTCGGCGCCGAGCCGATCAACATACTCGGCGGCAAGGCCGTCGGGGAAGGGGCGCATGGCCGGCTCCTGGGCGGGCGGCTAGGCCGCCGGTTCGCCGCGCTTGTCGCTGAAGTCAAGGCCGCGCTCCCGCATCGCCGCCCGCAAGACCCGAATCACCTTGGGGCCGACGCCGTGCAGGGCGCTGATCTCGGCCTCGGCGACGGCGGCCAGCTGATCGAGCCGCGTGATGCCCGCCGCCGCCAGCGCCCGGGCGGCCGGCGCGCTGACCGCCGGCAGATCGCCGCGCTTGTCAGCGAAATCCAGCCCTTGGGCCTGCATGGCTTGGCGCAGCAGCCGCAAGCCCTTGGGGCCGACGCCGTGCAGTTTGGCGATCTCGGCCTCGGTGACGGCGGCGAGCTGATCGAGCAGCCGGTAGCCCGCCGCCGCGAGCGCCGCCTTGACCGGCCCGCCCACGTCCGGGATTTCGTTCGCGGAATCATCGGCCATCGCGTCCTCCTTCACATGCGCCGCGCCCGGCGCTGGGGCCGGGCGCGGCGGGCGGATACGATCGGATCGCCGCGCCCGGCTATTTGGTCCAGACCGGATACGAGCCGGCGCCGATTGGGAAGGCGGTGTTGGATGAGCCGGGCAGCCAGACGTAGAGCTTGGGATCGCCGTAGACGAGCTGCTGGAGATCGGGCGAGCAGGTGTAGGGCCGCACGCCGAACACCAGCGCGTCCCGGCTCGGCGCCCACGAGAGCGCGTTGACCATGATCGGATCCTCGTTGCCCAGCCCCTCCAGCGTCGGCGAATTGACCGCCTCCTCGTCGGCCAGCGTGCGCAGCCCGACGTACTGGTGGCTGACGCAGGCCGACTCGTGGGCCGACTCGATGAAGCTCAGCAGATCGGTGTCGCCCCACTGGACCGACGAGACGCCGTTGCCGCCAGGCCCGGTCAGCGGCTTGGCGTCGCCGCCCGCCGCCGGCACGCGCCACCACTGCATGCCGTTGCCGCTGGCGCCGACATTCTGGCGCTGGCCGGCGTAGAAGACGATCTCCTCGCCGTCGGGCGTGACGTGGGCCTCCTGCACATACCAGGGATTGTCCTCGGTGCTGGGCAGGTCGGTGAGCTGGGTCGTCTGCTCGTTGCCGAGATCGACGGCCCAGACATTGTCGTCGAGGACATAGACCAGCCGCTTGCCATCGGGGAACCAATCAGCCGGCCCGTCGATCCCGAGGCCGTAATGCTCCTTGAACTCGACATCGAACATGGCGATGTTGCTGACGAACTGGGCCACGTTGGCGTCGAAGCCCTGGCCGACGATCCGCTTGCCGGCAGGGTCCCAGCGCGGCAGGCGCCGGTACTGGCCGATCAGCTGGGCCTTGCCGTTCTCAACCAGATAGAAGACCGGCGCGCCCTCGCCGTCGCGGCGGCCGACGCCGTAGACCAGGTAGCGGCCGGTCGGATCGGCGTTCATGCCGACGAACTCGTCGCCCTCCCCGATCTCAATCTCCAGCAGCGTGTTGACATTCGTCCCGTCGGGATTCATCG
>DASWWB010000180.1:0-2970 GCA_036406115.1 Herpetosiphonaceae bacterium | reverse complement strand
AGTGTCTGTTGGTAAACCTCACGGTCCTGCCTTTCCCAAGTTTTAGGTGCGTTTGATCACCACGAGCGTCACATCATCGAAGGGCGGCCGGCCCTCGGCGTGGCCCTGGACCCCGGCCAGGACGGCGTCGACCAGGGTTTGGGCCGGGCGCCCGGCGTTGGCGGTGATGGTCGCGCTCAGGCGCGGGACGCCCCACTCCTCCATCGCGTTGTTGACCGCCTCGGTCACGCCGTCGGTGTAGCAGAGCAGCACGTCGCCCGGCTCCAGCGCGGTTTCGGCCTCGATCAGCGTGATCTCATCCAGCACGCCCAGCGCGATGCCCGGCGTGCGCAGCGGCTCGATCGCCCCGCTGGCGGCCCGGTAGAGCAGGGGCGGGTTGTGCCCGGCGCAAGTATAGCGCAGGGTGCCGCTGGCGGGATCGAGCACGGCGTAGAACAGGGTCACGAACATGCAGGATTGGGAGTCGCGCACGATCCAGCGGTTGGCCCGCTCCATCGCCACCGCCGGCGAGGTCCCGTCCAGCGCGGCGGCCCGCACCAGCGAGCGCGCCAGGGCCATGAACAGCGCCGCCGGCACGCCTTTGTCCGAGACATCGGCGATCACGAAGCCAAGCTCGCGCTCGCCGGTCCCCGGCAGCTGCCAGAAATCATAGAAATCGCCGCCGATCTGGCGCGCCGACTCCCAGCTCGCGGCGATCTCCCAGCCGGCGATCTGCGGCTCGCGCTCGGGCAGCAGGCTGGTCTGGATCTCGCGGGCGACCGTGATCTCCTGCTCCAGGCGCTCGTGGGCGGCCTTCTCCAGGGCGTAGATCGCGCTTTCGATCGCGGCGGCGGCCTGGCCGGCGATGCCGGCGGCGATGGTGATCTGGCGCGGCAGCCAGGCGGCGTGCGGACCGATCCGATCCAGCAGCAGCACGCCGAGCGTCACGGCGCGGGCGGTCAGCGGCAGGGCCAGCAGCGCGCCGTCGTCGCCGGGGACGCTGCGCGCCAGGGCCAGCAGGTCGCGGCGGGCGTCCTCGCCGAGGACCCGGGCCTCGCCGCCGGTGCGCAGCTGGTCGAGCGGGGCGGTGTCGCCGCCCTGGACCGGCAGTTTGCGCCAGCTCAGCGCCTGGCCCGCGCCGGTCGCGTCCCATGCCGCCTCGACGGTCCAGGCGAAATCCTCGCGGTCCCAGAGCAGGCAGATCGCCCGCTCGCTGCCGACCAGCATCGCCGGCAGCCGCACCAGCAGCTCCAGCAGATGATCCAGCTCGGTGGTGCGGGCGACGTTTTCTGCCGATTGGAGCAGCGCGTTGAGCACCCAGGCCTCTTCCTGCTGGGCGGTAAAGAGATTGGCGCTCTCGATTGCGATCGCGATCTGGTCGGCTAGGGTTTGCAGGACGAAGAAATCGTTTTCGTCGAAGGCGTCGTAGCGGTCGCTCTGCACGTCCAGCACGCCGATGATCTGGGAACCGACCCGCAGCGGCACCGCCAGCTCGGCTTGGGTGTCGGCCTGGTCGGGAATGAATCTCAGCTCGTCGCGCACATCGTTGATCAGCATCGGCTCGCCGGTGCTGGCGACGTGGCCGACAATGCCGACGCCGGGCGCCAGCCGCTCGCCCTGGCGCTGCCAGAACGGCGAGTGCGGGTTGGTGCTGGCGCGGAAAATCAGCTCCTGGGTCAGCGGGTCGACGGTGAAGATATGGACCTGGTAGTAGCCGAAGCTGGCGCGGATGCGGCGGACCACCGAGGGCAGCAGCCGGTCCAGCTCCAGGATAGCGGTGGCCTGGCGGCTGACCTCGCTGATTGTCGCCAGCTGGGCGGCGCGGCGGCGGGCGGCGTCGTAGGCCCGGGCCTTGGCGATGGCGATCGCGGCTTGGTCGGCGATCAGCGACAGCAGCCGCAGGTCCTCGGTGTCGAAGGCGTGCGGCTCCAGGCTTTGGATCGACAGGGTGCCGAGCACGTCGTCGCCCGCCAGCAGCGGGATGTAGATGCCGGAGCGGGGCGGCTGTTCGGCCTGGTATGATGGGCGGGCCGGCAGCTGGTCCATCTCGACCAGGAAATCCTCGACCAGCAGCGAGCGCCCGGTGCGCCGCATCCAGCCCACGATGCCCTGGTCCTCGTGCAGCGTGACCGTCAGCGGCGGCTCGCGCTCGCCCTCCAGGACCCGGACCTTCAGCTCGAACTGCTTGCCGTCGAACAGGCCGAGCCGGAAATTGCGCGTGTCGACGACCTTGGTCGCCTCGGTGTAGATCAGGTCGCAGAGCGCGTCCACGTCGAGTTCGGCGCGGATGATCGCCCTGCTGATGGCGTTGATCTGGCCCAGCTCGGCCACGACGCGCCGCTGCTGGCCCAGCGAGCGCGAGCCGCGGCGGAGCAGGATGGCGCTGCCGAGCAGCCCGGCCATCGCCAGCGCGATCAGCGGCCAGGCGAAGGCGTTGAGGATCGCCTCGCCGAGAATCGCCAGCGGCAGCGGCACGACCTCGATCAGCAGGACATCGGGCGTCAGGGCGCGCAGCCGGTTCAGGGTCGCCGCGCGGCCGATCCAGAGCAGGGCGAAGACGGTCCGCGCCAGCTGGAGCAGGCTGACATAGCCGATGATCAGGCCGATGAACGTGAGCGCCGGCGGCAGGGCGGCGACCAGCGCCAGCATCAGCCAGAGGCCGATCGCCCTGCCGCCGCTCTCGGCCAGCCGGCGGCCGACGAACTCGACCCAGCCGGACCAGACCCGCGGCGGCTTGATCAGCAGGCCGGAGACGAGAGCCAGCGGCACGGCCATGGAGGGGCCGTAGTGGAGGGCGGCGGTCAGCAGCACCACGCCGGCCAGGCTGAGTGGCTGGCCGCCGTTGTCGCGCACGGCGAAGCCGTCGAGCAGCGCCAGGAACAGTCCGATCAGCAGGAAGGGCTGCCAGGCGACGGGCCAGCCGGCGCCGATCGCCAGCGCCAGGCCGCCGCCGAACAGCCCGGCGCTCCAGGCCAGGGCCAGGCTGCGGCG
>DASWWB010000179.1:0-2614 GCA_036406115.1 Herpetosiphonaceae bacterium | reverse complement strand
GCTGCTCGTCGGCCCACAGCAGGTCCAGCCTGGCCGCCAGCGCGCGCGGGTCGGCCGGCGCGACGAGGCCGTTGCCGCCATCCTCGACGAACTCCAGCACGCCGCCCGCGTCCGTCGCGGTGACGACTGGCCGCGCCGCCTCCAGCGCCTCGATTGTGCTGAAGCCGTAGTCTTCGTCGACCGGGGCGTAGAACACGGCCCTGGCGCCGGCGTACAGGTCGATCAGCTCCCGCTCGCCGATCCAGCCCCGGAAGCTGACCCGCGCGCCCAGGCCGAGGTCGGCGGCCAGCCTCTCAAGCCGCTCGCGCTCCGGGCCGGTGCCGGCGATCACGGCGGCGACCGGCTGCTCGGCATGGGCCAGCGCCCGCAGCAGCAGGTCGATGCGCTTGGCGCGGTCGAGGCGGGCGATGCTGAGGACGTAGGCGCCGTAGGGGCCGCGGCGCAGCTTGCCGGCGTAGGGGCTGGGCGGATAGAGCGGCGCGCTGCGGAGGCCGGTGAAGCGCGCCAGCCGCTGGCTGACGACCTTGGAGATAGCGAAGCGGCGCGGCGTCTCGCCCAGGCAGCGCCGGTCAAGGCGGCGGAGCGCCTCGGCGAGCTCGTCGTCGCCGGGCTCGCCGCCCCAGTCGCTGTAGGCGGTGCCGCGCCAGTCGTAGAGCTGGCGGTACTGGTGGACCAGCCAGACGGTTTTGCGCGGATGGGCCGCCACGTACGAGGGGAATTTGGTGCAGATAATCTGATCGACCGGCTCGCCGTCGACCGAGGTCAGGTCGAGCATGCGCCAGGCCAGGGCGCTGCTCAGCAGCTCGCGGTGGGGCGAGCGGGTGAAGGGCAGCGCCACCAGGTCGCTCTGGTGGCCGGCGGCGCGCAGGGCCGCCACCAGGCTTTCGGCCAGCAGCTCGGCGCCGCCGCGGGCGAAGGGCGTCTGGGCCGTGCAAACCAGAATCCGTTTCGAGCGTGCCATCGCGTCCCTCCCGCCGCATGATCGGCCGCCATTATACGGCGGTTGGCGCGGCGCCGCGCCGCCAGGCGGCGTTTGCCGGGCGGCGCAAAGCTTGTTAGAATCCGTGCAGCCAATCTTCTGGAACCTCCAAGGAGCCGCGTATCCGACGCTTTAATCTGGGACAACTGTGGTGGGTCGGCCTGGTGCTGGGGCTGATCGGGCTGGCCGGCGGCCTGCTGCTGGTGAGCGGCGAGGATTTCTGGTGGCACGCCAAGCTCGGCGAGTGGATGTTCGCCAACGGCGCGCTGCCGCGGCTCGGCCTGTTTTCCTCCGCCGCCCCGGAGGCCCCGCAAGCCTATCTGCCCTGGCTGAGCGCCGGCCTCCTCGCCGCGCTCTACAAGCTCGGCGGGCTGGGGCTGATTTTCCTCCTGCGCAACCTGCTGCTGGTCGGCACCTACGGCCTGGTCGGCTGGTACGCCCTGCGGCGCTCGCGCAACCCGCGGGCGGCGGCGCTGGGCGTGCTGTTCGCGGCGCTGGGCGGGATCAGCGCCTGGGATGTCCAGCCGGCGATGTTCGCCTGGCCGCTGGCGGCGCTGACGGCGGTGATCCTGGGCGAGGCATCCGCCGAGCGCTGGACGACCCGCGCGCTGTGGGCGCTGCCGGTGATCGGCCTGCTCTGGGCCAATCTCCACGACAGCTTCTTCCTCGGGCCGCTGTTGGCGGGCGCGGCGGCGCTCGGCGCCTGGTTTGACCGCCGCAACGATCACATCGACGCCCCGGCCTACCCGACGGCCCGCGCGCTCTGGCTGGCGGCCGGCGCGATGCTGCTGGCGACGCTCGCCAACCCGCGCGGCCCGCTGATCTACGCCACGCTCTGGGATCTGTGGACCAACCCCCAGCAGCGGCTGTTCACCGAGTGGCTGTCGCCGCTATTCGCCCTCGCCAATCCCTTCATCCAGCTGTTCCTGCTCAGCGTCGTGATGACGCTGATCTCGACGGCGGTGGTGTACGAGAAGCTGACGATCCGCGACTGGCTGATGTTGGCGGCGGCGCTCCTCCCGGCGCTGCTGGTGACGCGCTACCTGGTCTGGTTCGGCTTCGTGGCCGGGCCGCTGCTGGCCGACGCGCTGGCCCGCCGCGGCCGCTTCAAGCTGATAAAATCGACGGCGCCGCCTGGCAAGCCGATCAAGGCCCTGGTCGCCGCGCTGGCCCTCGCCGCCCTGCTGCTCCAGCCGCCGCTGCGCTTCCTGCTGCCGCTGGCGGGCGCGTCCGACTCGCCCGACGGCCGGCTGAGCGCCGCCAGCGCGCCGATCGCGGCGGTCGACTATCTTGATCAAAGCATGGGCCAGGGCCGCGTATTTCACGATCTGAGCGCCGCCAGCTACCTGATCTGGCGCTCCAGCGAGCGCTGGCCGCCCTTTGTCGATCAGCGCGCCCAGCTGTACCCGCTGGCGCAATGGGCGGCGTACCGCTGCGTCAGCAGGGGCGAAGACTGGGAGGCGCTCCTGGGCGATTCGGCGATCGGCGCGTTGCTGCTTGACACCGAGCGCCAGCCGGCGCTGGTTGATTTGGTTGCCGCTGATCCGGACTGGGTCGAGCGGTTCCGCGCCCAGCGCGTCGTCGTGTTCCAGCGCGTCGGCCCGCCGCCGCCGGCCGGGCCTCGGACCTGCGCCG
>DASWWB010000178.1:0-4974 GCA_036406115.1 Herpetosiphonaceae bacterium | reverse complement strand
TGTAGCTGCCCACGTCGGTCGCCGAGCTGGGATTGGTGCGGCGCGGCGCCACCGCCGGCGGCAGGACGGCGGCGGCGGGGATGGCGATGGTCTCTTTGCCTGCTGACGAGCCCTCGGCCACCGCCAGGGCCATCAGCTCGGCGCGCTCGGGAAAGCTCACGCCGTTGCGGGTGGCGATGATCCGCAGCGCCTTGACCAGCTCGCCGGCGTTGGGCGGGCGCTTGGCCGGATCCTTGGCCAGCGCCTTGGCGAAGACCGTGTCCAGCTCCGGCGGCAGGCCGGCGACCAGGCTGGTGATCGCTGGCGGCTGGGTGTAGACGTGGGCCACCAGCACCTGCGGCATCGGCCCGCTGAACGGCACGGAGCCGCTGATCAGCTCGTAGGCCACGATGCTCAGCGAGTACAGGTCCGAGCGCCCGTCGACCGGCTGGGCCGAAGCCTGCTCGGGCGCGATATACTCGGGCGTGCCCATGAACATGCCGGAGCGCGTCAGCTTCTCGCCGCCGGCGATCGGCCCTTGGGCGATGCCGAAATCCATCAGCACGACCCGCGCATCGGTGTTCACCATAATGTTGTGGGGCTTGATGTCGCGGTGGACAGCGTTGCTGCGGTGGGCGAAATCGATCGCGTCAGCCACCGGGGTGAGGAGGGCGGCGGCGTAGCCCAGGCCCAGCGCGCCGCGCTCGTCGAGGATCTGCTGGAGCGTGCGGCCGGCGATGTACTCCATCGCGATGTAGGGCAGATCGTCGATCTCGCCGACATCGAAGATCGTGACGATGTTGGCGTGGCGCAGGTTGGCGGCGGTGATCGCCTCGCGCTCGAAACGCTTGCTGTACTCGGGGTCGCTGGCCATCTGCGGCGCCAGAATCTTGAGGGCGACCGTGCGCTGGAGGGTGGTGTCGGTGGCGCGGAACACCCGTGCCATGCCGCCGCGCCCGATCTCCTCATGAATCAGGTATTTGCCAAACTGACGCCCTATCAGAGAGGACAAGCCCCGCTCCCCGCGCCTCTAGCGCATCTGCATGGCCTATGGTAGAATCCCGCTGATTTACCACTGCCAGGTGCTTCTTCATTGCTTGCCTGCAAGCATATCATAACCAGCGATCGAACGCACGCTGTAAGGTTGAGGAGGAATGTCTGATGATTGGCCAGCCGGTCCCTTCCCTGACGATTAAGAATCAGGATGTCCCGACTCGCTTGCTCAACTGGGAACAGGCCGTGTTGACGATTGGCCGCGACGCCGCCAACGACATTGTGATCGACCATCGCCTGGCCTCCCGGCGCCACGCGCGCCTCGAGCGCGACGAAGCCGGCTGCTACGTGCGCGATCTTGACAGCACCAACGGCACGTATCTCAACGGCACCCGCGTCGAGGGCATCGCGCCGCTGCGCAACAACGACGAGGTCTGGGTGGCCGACACGGTGATTATCTTCCGCGATCCCGAGGCGACGATGAAGGGCACGCCGCCGCCAGTGGTGATGCGCCGCCTGGCCGCCCTTGACAGCGAGGAGCTGCGCGTCGATAGCGCCGCCAAGGAGATTTTCATCAAGGGCAAGCGCCTCGACCCGCCGCTCACTGCTAAGGAGTTCCAGCTCCTGGAGCTGCTCTACAACCGCAAGGGCGAGGTGATCAGCAAAGATCAGATCGCCACCGGCGTCTGGGATTACGAGGTCTACGACTACAACGCGATCGACGCGCTGATCTACCGCCTGCGCCAGCGGATCGAGACCGATCCCTCCTCCCCGCGCTACATTGTGACGGTCCGCGGCTTCGGCTACAAGCTGCTGACCGGCGACGAGTAAGGGCTGAGTCGTCAGCTAGCAGTCGTCAGTCGTTAGGAACGATTCCTGCACTATGATTGCCAGGCCGCACCATCGAGCGTCCAATTGCCAGCCGCCGGGCGGATGGCGCCTGAACCGCGCTGACCGCCGCCCTGACGACTGACGACTGACGACTGACGACTGATTTGGAGAATGCATGGTCAATCGAATCCTCAAGCGCCGGCAGATTTTGAGCGAGCGCGAGGCTGAGCTGCGGGCCGAGGAGCAGGCGCTGCTGGAGCGGCTGCACACGGCCCTCGACCGCTTCGGCGCCGATGTGACCGCCGCCGACGCCCAGCGCCTGCGCGAGGCCACCGCCCAGCTGGCCGAGCTGTTTCTGATCGTGATCGCCGGCGAGTTCAACGCCGGCAAATCCAGCTTCATCAACGCCCTGATCGGCGAGCGCGTGCTGCCCGAGGGCGTCACCCCCACCACCGACCGCATCAACATCCTGCGCTACGGCGAGGAGATCAGCGACCGGCTGATCGAGGATTTCTTGCTGGAGCGCACCTATCCCTCCCCCGTGCTCGGCGAGCTGAATATCGTCGACACCCCCGGCACCAACGCGATCATCCGCCGCCACGAGGAGCTGACCCGCGACTATGTGCCGCGCTCGGATCTTGTGCTGTTCGTCACCTCCGCCGACCGGCCCTTCACCGAGAGCGAGCGCACGTTCCTGGAGCAGATCCGCGAGTGGGGCAAAAAGATTATCCTGGTGATCAACAAGATTGATATCCTGGAGCCGGCGGAGGCCGAGCAGGTGGTGGCCTTTGTCCGCGCCAACGCCACTACGCTGCTCGGCGTCGAGCCCGAGGTTTTCCCGGTCTCGGCCCGCAACGCCCAGCGCGCCCGCCAGGGCGACGATCCCGCCGCCTGGGAGGCCAGCGGCTTCGCGGCGGTCGAGACCTATCTGCTGCGCACGCTCGATCAGCAGGAGCGCGTTCGGCTCAAGCTGCTCAATCCGCTCGGCGTCGGCCTGCGGCTGTCCCAGACCTACCGCGCCGCCGCCGATGAGCGGCTCAAGACCCTGGCCGGCGATCTGAGCGCGATCGAGAATATCGAGGGCCAGCTCAGCGCCTACCGCGCCGAGATGCAGCGCGATTTCGAGCCGCGCCTGGGCCGGCTGGAGATGCTCCTCCAGGAGCTTGAGGAGCGCGCGAACCGCTTTTTCGACGAGCATGTGCGCGTCGGCAGGATCAAGGGCTTGCTCAAGCCCGATGTGATGCAGCAGGAGTTCCGCCAGGAGGTCGTCGGCGATATGGACGCCCGGATCGATGCCGAGGTCCAGCATATCATCGACTGGCTGATCGAGCGCAATCTCAAGCTCTGGCAGGATGTCAACTCCTATCTGGACCGCCGCCAGCTCACCCGCCACCGCGAGGAGATGATCGGCGACGTGGGCCAGAATTTCAGCTACAACCGCCAGGCGCTGCTCAACTCGGTCGGCCGCACCGCCCAGCAGGTGGTCAGCACCTACAACCGCGACGCCGAGGCCGCCGGGCTGGCCGCCGATGTGCGCGGCACCCTGGCCACGACAGCGATCGCCGAGGTCGGCGCGGTCGGCATCGGCACGCTGGCGGTGATCGTGCTCCACGGCGCGCTGCTGGATTTCACCGGCATCCTGCTCGGCGTCTCGCTCGCCGCCGGCGGCTTCTACATCATCCCCGCCAAGCGCCGCCAGCTCAAGCGCGATTTCCACCAGAAGATCAGCGAGCTGCGCAACACGCTGGTCCGCTCGCTGACCCGCCAGGTCAACGATGAGATCGACGCGGCCATGGAGCGCATCCGCGAGACGATCGCGCCCTACACCCGCTTCGTGAAGTTCCAGCACGAGCAGCTGGGGGTGGCCCGCGGCGAGCTGACCGCCGTCGAGGGCGCGCTCGGCCGCCTGCGCAATGAAATCACCGGCGAATAGGCGGGCCGCGCGATGATTCATGTGGTGCTAGCAGACGATCACGCCCTGGTGCTGGAGGGCATGCGCTCGCTCCTGAGCGACGAGCCGGACATGGAGGTCGTCGGCACCGCCATCGACGGCGCCCAGGTGCTGGAGCTGGTCCGCTCGCGGCCGGTCGATGTGGTGGTGCTCGATCTCCAGATGCCGGGCGTCGACGGGCTGTCGTGCCTGGCGGCGATCCGCCGCGAGCGGCTGCCGGTCAAGGTGCTGGTGCTCAGCGCCTTCAACGACGGCGAGTCGATCCAGTCGGCGCTGGAGCACGAGGCCGACGGCTTCGCCCTCAAGACCGAGCCGCCCCGCCAGACCATCGCCTCGATCCGCCAGGTCCATCGCGGCCAATTGGTCTTCCCCGCCGCCGCCAAGCGCTGGCTGCTGGCCCATCACCGCGAGCCGGACCCGCCGACCGCCGAGCTGTCCGAGCGCGAGCAGGACGTGCTCCAGCTCGCCGCCGCCGGCCTCAGCAACAAAGAGATCGCGGCCCAGCTGGTGGTCAGCGAGAACACTGTCAAGTTCCATCTGCAAAATATCTACACGAAGCTCGGCGTTTCCAATCGCACCGAGGCGGCCCATGTGTTCCACCGCATGGAGCGCCAGCGCCCGCGCTAGCCGCCGATGGTCGCCGCCAAGCGCCGCCTGATCCTGGCGATCTTCGCCGGCCTGCTGGCCCTGGCCGGCGGCGGCTTGGCGCGGGCCGGGCCCGGCGTCTCGGCGGCGTTCGGCTCGCCCGATGGCCTGCTGCTCGGCGCGATTCTGGCGCTGGCGATGTATAATCTGAGCCTGGCAAGCGCCCAGCAGATCGCGCTGCGGCGGAGCGCCCGGAGGAGGCGCGGCGGCAAGGGGGAATGATGATCGCGTCCATCCGCGGGATTGTGCAACACATCGGGACCGACCACGCGGTGATCGAGCTTGGCGGCCTGGGGCTCCAGGTGTTCGCGCCGCGCCGGGTGCTGGCCCAGCTCGGCCAGATCGGCGACCCGGCGCAGCTCCACACCTATCTCCACGTCCGCGAGGACGCGCTGGCGCTCTACGGCTTCGAGTCGCCGGCCCAGCGCGGGCTGTTCGAGACGCTGCTCGGCGTGACCGGCATCGGGCCCAAAGTCGCGCTCGGCCTGCTTTCCGCCGGCTCGCCCGAGGAGCTGCAAGGCGCGATCGCCCGCGAGGACACGGCCATGCTCTCGCGCGTGCCCGGGATCGGCAAA
>DASWWB010000177.1:0-3094 GCA_036406115.1 Herpetosiphonaceae bacterium | reverse complement strand
CAGCGCCCCGCAGTCCACGGCGGCCAAGGCCTCGGCGCGGGCGAAGATCAGCTGCGGCTTGTCGGCGCGCAGGCCGAGCAGGGCCACGCCGCCGGCCGCCGCGATCGCCCGAGCCAGGAGGCGGACGTGATCGGCGGGGCGGTCGCGGAAGACCCGCCGCACCACGGGCATGCCGCGAATCCGGGCGGCGTGCTCGACCAGCGTCCGCCCCTCGCTCTCCAGCAGCTGCTCCTGAGCCTGGGCCAGCTGCTTGCGCGATGATTCCTCGGCCGCCCGCAGCCGCTCGACCGCCGCCTCGACCTGATCCAGCCCGATGCTCATCGACCCGGCGACGCCGCTCAGGATGGCGTGCTTGAGCCGCAGGTCGCGCAGCGCCCGTCCGCCGCAGACGAACTCGACCCGCGTCGTGTCCCCGCGCCGCTCCCAGCGCCTGACGTGCAGCAGGCCGACGCCGCCGGTCGAGCGCGGATGGGTGCCGCCGCAGGCCGAGTAGTCGATCCGCTCCACCGACACGACCCGCACCGGCCCGTCCACCGCCGGCGGCTTGCGCAGCGGCAGCGCCGCCAGCTCCTCGGCCGAGACAAAGCGCGCGGCGACCGGATAATCGGCCCAGATGACGTGGTTGACCCAATCCTCGGCCTGGCGGGCGGCCTCGGGGCCAAGGTGGCCGTCCAGGTCGATCGTCGCGGCCTCGGCGCCGAGATGGAACGACACGGTGCGCAGGCCGGCGACGGTCTCGAAGGCCGCCGACAGCAGGTGCTGGCCATGGTGCTGCTGCATATGGTCGAAACGCCGCGCCCAGTCAATCTCGCCCTCGACCTCGTCGCCGTCCAGCGGGCGCTCCAGGCTGTGCCAGACTACGCCGTCCTCGGCCTGGACATCGAGCACCGCGACGCCGTTGAGCGTCCCGGCGTCCGGCGGCTGGCCGCCGCCCTCGGGGTAGAAGGCCGAGCGGTCCAGCGCCACCGCCTGCCTGCCGCCGCGCTCGGCGCGGGCGACGATCCGGGCGCTGAAAGCGCGCTGGTAGGCGTCGGCGAAATACAGTCGTTCGGTCATGATGATCCTCCTGCCGGGCGCGGGCCGACTCGCCCCCGCTCCTCAATCAAGCTTTCCCTGCGGACGGCCATGTCAACGCCTCAGCCCGCTTGCGGCGCTGGCATTATAGCCGCACTCAGCGCCCCGCCAGCGCGAGGAGCCCGTCAGCCAAACCGCCCTGCCAGCAAATATAGTTGTGGCCGCCGGCGAACTCGGCGAAGGCGACCGGGTAGCCTTTGGCCAGCAGCACATCGCGCAGGCGGCGGTTGGCGGCCAGCAGGCTCGGGCCGCCGCCGGGCGTCGGCCAGGCTTCCAGGCGGCCGACATCCATGTAGAAGCGCAGCGGCAGCGGCTCGGCGGCGGCGAATTGCTCGGCGTGCCACTCGTGGACGTGCCAGGTGTCGCGGCCCAGCGGGTTGAACCAGAAGGCGCCCGACTGGGACAGGACGTTGCCGAACAGCTCGGGATGGCGCAGCCCAGCCATGGCGCCGGCCAGCCCGCCGGCGCTGGTCCCGCCGATGATCACCCGGGCCGGATCGGCGCTCACCCGCCAGCCCCGGCGGATCCAGGGCACCAGCTCGGCGGCCAGCGCGGCGGTGAACTCCTCGGAGCACAGCAGCTCGTCCAGCCGCTTGGGCTGGTCGAGAAACACCGCGACAGTCGGCGGGATGCGACCGGCGGCGATCAGATTGTCGAGCGTCACCGGGGCGGCCATCAGCCGCGAGTAGGCGATGCCGTCGAACAGGATCAGCAGGTTGCAGTCCTCGGCGCTGGCGGCGTAGCCCGCCGGCTCGTAGACCCAGACGCGCCGGTCGTAGCCGAGGAGCGGGCTGGCGAGCCGGAACTCGGCCAGCGTTCGGCCCAGAGGGCGCCCCGGCGTCCCCGGCCGGGGCGCGACCCACGGCTGGGGCGGCGCCGCCGGGCATTCGAGCGGCGAACAGTCTTTGTCGCGGCTGTCGGGCGTCTCGGCGTCGCGCAGATCGACTCGGTAGCGGCGCGGGTTGAGCGGGTCGGGCTGCCAGGTGGCGGTGCGGCGGCGCCAGGCCTCGTCGTCGAGCAGATCGGCGGCCGGCGCCAGCGAGTCGTCGGGCGACAGCTCGTAGCAGGTGCGCAGATCGGCGGGCAGGCGGCGGCTGATCGCCCACAGCCGACCGCCGGGCAGCGGCGCCAGCAGATGCTCCTCGGGCCGCCAGTCGCCCAGGCTGAGGACGAGCGCCACGTTGGCGACCGGCGCATCAGCCAGCCAGAAAAAGCTCGCCAGCACATGGCCGTCGTCGCCGGGCAGCGGCTCGAACAGCGGCGCCCCGCCCCCGGCCGCCAGCTCGGCGAGAAACGATTCCAGCGCGCCGGGCGCATCGGCCTCCAGCTCCCGGCGCAGGGCCTCCACGCGCGGACTGATCGGATCGGCGGGATTCACACGGGCGCTCCTTTCAGATTCAAGAGGTCAGGGATCAGGCCGGACGGCGCGGCGGCGTGGCGGCCTGGGGTCAGGGGTCAGGACTCAGGGATCAGGCCGGATGGCGCAGCGGCGTGGCGCCCGGGTCGCGCATCGCGGCCGATCAATCTTCTATCAGGGCCGGGCGGCGATCAGAGCGAACCTTCGCAGCGAAGAAGCCGCCCCTGACCCCTGACCCCTGACCCTAAAACCCCATCCCTGCGCTACAATACATGCCTCATTGTAACGAGGAACCGGGCATGCGGGAAATTTTAGAGGCGATCGAGCGCTGGCATGGGGCGGGCGAGCAGGTGGCGCTGGCCACGGTGGTGCGGATCTACGGTTCGGCGCCGCGGGCGGCCGGGGCCAAGCTGGCGGTATCAGGCAGCGGCGCGCTGGTCGGATCGGTCAGCGGCGGCTGCGTCGAGGGCGCGGTGGCCGACGCATGCCTGCGCGCCTTGAAAAGCGGCCAGTTCAGCGTCCTGGATTTCGGCATCAGCGACGAGCAGGCCTGGGATGTCGGGCTGGCCTGCGGCGGCACGATCGCCGTCAGCATCGAGCCGCTGGCGGCGGATGGCCTGCGCTTCTGGGTGGAGCAGGCCCCGGCGCTCGCAGCGGCCGATC
>DASWWB010000176.1:0-8209 GCA_036406115.1 Herpetosiphonaceae bacterium | reverse complement strand
ACCCGGAGACCAACAAAGTCGAGGGCTTCGATGTCGAGATGGGCCGGGCGGTGGCCCAGCGGATCTTCGGCAATCCCGACGCCGTCGAGTTCAAAGAGGCTGTCTCCAAGAACCGCATCCCCTATCTGAACGACGGCGTGGTCGACGTGGTCTTCTCGACCATGACCGCCAACGAGGAGCGCGCCCAGCAGATTGATTTCTCGGACACCTACTACGTGGCCGGCCAATCGCTGCTGGTGCCGACCGAGAGCGCGATCGCCAGCGTCGACGGCCTGGCCGACAAGGCCATCGGCACGGTGACCGGCTCGACCTCGGAGACGAACATCCGCAAATTCGCCCCCGCCGCCAAAGTCGAGCTGTTCGCCACCTACTCCGAGGCGGTCCAGGCGATGCAGTCCGGCCGGGTCGAGGCCGTGACCACCGACGACATTATCCTCTACGGCTTCCAGAAAAAGAGCCCCGACAAATTCAAGGTCGTCGGCGGCCAGTTCACCCAGGAGCCCTACGCCGCCGGCGTCAAGAAGGGCAACACCGCCCTGCTCGACGAAGTCAACGCGGCCCTGCGCGACCTGAAACAGAACGGCAAATGGGCCGAGCTGTACAAGCAGTGGGTGTCGGACCAGGTGCCGGCCCTGCCGCCGCAAGACTGGCGCGACGTCGGCAAGAAGTAGGCTGGGCGCCGGGCGCCGCCGCCCAGAGGATACCGGGTGGCGGCGCCCGGCTTAAGGAGAGCCGGCGTGACATCTGAACACTGGTCGCTGATCGGCCAGGGCGTCGCCACGACGCTCTGGATCACCGTCGCGGCGGCGGGCATCAGCCTGGCGCTGGGGATTGTGATCGCCGTGCTGCGGCTGGCCCCGCTCGGGCCGCTGAGCTGGCTGGCAGGATCCTACACCGAATTTTTCCGCAACATCCCGCTGCTGACGGTCATCTTTTTCATGTATTTCGGCCTGCCCAACAGCGGCCTGAAGCTGAAGATCGAGCCGATCAATGTGGCGATCTGGGGCATGGGCCTCTACACCGCCGCCTACGCCGCCGAGGTCATCCGCGCCGGGCTGGGGACGGTCAGCAAGGGCAACGTGGAGGCGGCGCGCTCGCTGGGCCTCAGCTACCTCCAATCGATGCGCTACGTGCAGCTGCCCCAGGCGCTGCGCGCGACCATCCCGCCGCTCGGCACGCTGCTGACGGCGCTGCTGAAAAACACCTCGCTGGCCAATATCATCAGCGCCGGCGAGCTGCTGCAACAGGCCGAGATTGTCTACAGCCGCACGTTCAATCTGACCAGCATGCTGATCGCAGCGGCGATCTACGTGGCCCTGACCCTGCCGATCGGCGCGCTGGCCAATCTGGCCGAGCAGCGCTGGGCGATCAAGCGCTAGGAGCACCGCATGGCCGAACAACCCGCCCGCTCCTGGCTGAGACGCCGCAGCGCGCTGCCGCCCGCCGCGCAGGAGTGGCTGAACGACAACCTCGCCCGCCGCCCCTGGCTGCGCCGGGGCCTGAAGCTCGCCGGCGCGCTGCTGCTGGTCGCGCTGCTGCCGCTGATCTTCGGCATGGAGTGGGCCAATTTCAAGCCGCTGCTCCGGCCGGCCTCGCTGCGCTTCCTGGCGCTGGGCATGCTGGCGACCGTCCTGGTCTCGCTGGCGGCGATCATCGCCAGCCTGCCGGCGGCGACGCTGCTGGCGCTCGGTCGCCTGTCGCCGCGCCGGTGGATCAAATGGCCCTGCGTCGCCGTGATCGAGGTGGTGCGGGCGCTGCCGCTGCTGCTGCTGATCTTCTACATCAATCTGCGCTTCCCGGGGCTCAAGGTCTTCGAGGGCGCCTTTCCCGACACCGATTTCCTCAGCCTGCTAGGGGCGGCGGTGCTGTCGCAGGCCGGCCTGGCGGTGGCGGTGGCGCTGACGATCTACACGGCGGCGGTCAACGCCGAGCTGCTGCGCTCGGGCATTGTCTCGCTGGACCGGGGCCAGGCCGAGGCGGCGCGCTCGCTGGGCCTGAGCTACGCCCAGACCATGCGGCTGGTGATCCTGCCCCAGGCCTACCGCCGCATCCTGGCGCCGCTGATCGCCCAGTTCACCATTTTGCTCAAGGACACCTCGCTCGGCGCGGTGATCGGCTTCCTGGAGCTGCAACGGCGCGCCCAGATCCTCTACCAGCGCGATTTCAATCCGATGGAGGCGCTCTACGCCATCGCGCTGATCTATTTTGTCTTGAATTATCTGCTAGGCCAGTCAAGCGCGCTCGTTGGGCGCGGGCGGCCGAGCGTGGCGGCGCGACTCCCCGAGCCGTGAGTCAGCCAGGAGTGATCGATGGCTAAGCAGACATTCGCCGCCGGCGACGCAATGATCGTGATGGAAGGGATCAACAAGCACTTCGGCAAGCTCCACGCCCTGCGCGACGTGAGCCTGTCGGTCGCCCGCGGCGAGGTGCTGATGATTATCGGCCCCAGCGGCTCGGGCAAATCGACCCTGCTGCGCTGCATCAATCACCTGGAGACGCCCAGCACCGGCAGGATCGTCGTCGACAGCATCCCGCTGGACAAAGCGGCCAACATCAACGCGGTGCGCCAGGAGGTCGGGATGGTCTTCCAGCGCTTCGAGCTGTTCCCGCACCTGACAGTGCTGGAGAACATCACGCTGGCCCAGCGGGTGGTGCGCAAGCGCTCGGCGGCCGAGGCGGCGGAGATCGCCCACGACCTGCTGCGCAAGGTCGGCATCGCCCAGAAGGCAGAATCCTATCCGGCCCAGCTGTCGGGCGGCCAGCAGCAGCGGGTGGCGATCGCCCGGGCGCTGGCGATGCAGCCCAAGGTGATGCTGTTCGACGAGCCGACCTCGGCCCTCGACCCGGAGATGATCAAAGAGGTGCTTGACGTGATGGTGGCGCTGGCGGGCGAGGGCATGACCATGGTCGTGGTCTCGCACGAGATGGGCTTCGCGCGGGCCGCCTCGCACCGGGTGGTGTTTATGGACGAGGGCCAGATCCTGGAGATGGGCGCGCCTGACGAGCTGTTCGCCAACCCGCAGCACGAGCGCACCCAGCTGTTTTTGAGCAAAATCCTGCACTAGCGCCGGGCGGCCGGCGCGCTTAGTGCTGGCCGTACAGGTCGCAGGTGTAGAGCGCCAGGCGCAGCTGGACCGCCTCGTCGAAGTTGCGCGGGTTGAGGCCGGTCAGGTCGGCGATCTTGTCAAGGCGGTAGCTGAGCGTGTTGCGATGGATCGCCAGCCGCTGCGAGGTCGTCGAGGGGCAGCAGTTCTCGGCGAAAAAGACCGAGACCGTCTTGTACAGCTCCGGGTCGGCGCGCAGCGGCGCCAGCCAGCGCTCGGCCACGTCAGCCTTGATCCGCTCGTCGGCGACGCCGACAAACGCGGCGATGCCCAGCCGGTCCAGCGTGTCGATGGCGCCCTCGCGGCCCAGCCGGCGGCCCAGCTCGATCACCGAGCGCGCCTCGAAGAACGAGCGGCTCATCCCCAGCGCGCCGGGATAGCAGCGGCCGACGCCGACCCGAACGAGCGGATCAAGCTGCTCGCTCAGCCGGCGGTAGATCCTATCCGCCAGCAGCAGGGTGCCCTCGTCGAACCAGGCGGGCAGCCCAGGCTTCGGGGCCGGGGCGCGGCGGGCGCCGACCAGGGCGCCGGCGGCCGGCCGCAGCGCCGCGATCTCGCCGTTGCCGAGATAGCTGGCGACCACCTGCGAGGCCGGCCCGGCCAGGTTGGCGATGTGGGGCAGGATGCCCTGGACCCGCCGCCGGATCTGCTCCTCATTCGGCAGCGCGCTGACGGACGCGCCGCTGGCGAACACTGCCGCGCTGGCGTCGATCAATATCACATGGTAGGGCTGGCCGAGATCCAGGCCGACGTGGGAGGCGCGCTGATGCAGGCCGTCGAGGTCGGCGAGCTCGCCGTGGAGCAGCTGGCGGATAAAGGTGTCTTTGATCTCCTG
The DNA here is from genome assembly GCA_036406115.1 of Herpetosiphonaceae bacterium. GTDB lineage: Bacteria > Chloroflexota > Chloroflexia > Chloroflexales > Herpetosiphonaceae > DASWWB01. The sequence continues at coordinate 4,270 of DASWWB010000176.1, read as the reverse complement.
CGGGCTGGGGTGCCAGTCGGCGCGGATCTGGCCGTAGACCATATCGACCAGCTTCTTGAGCAGGCGCGAGGACAGCACTTCGCCATTGGCCGGCTGGCTGGCCACCACCTTGACCACCCGGCCCTCGATGCTGAGCGGCACCCAGTAATCATTGCTGGGATGGGCCGGCAGCCCGGGGTTAAAGAGGCGGCCGATCAGCGCCCGCTTGTTGCTGGCGACAATCTGGTTCGCCATATCCAGGACCACGATATCGGTGCTGAGCAAGGCGGCGACCCGATCGGCCAGCTGCTCGGTGTGTCGCTCCAGCATCGTCAGGGGAGAGTGGGAGATCAGGGAGCGCAGCTCGGTCGCGGTAAGCTGTTGCTGAGTCATCTCGTCACCTTTCGCCAAGAGGCAGCCAAACGCCTACTCTCAGCAATAGTTATGCCGGGATTAAAAGAAAGTTGGACGGGTGCCTAGCTAGCGCTGCCGCCAATCTTTATCGACTCAATTGTTGCAGACTCCCAACGCCGCTCGCTTAGTCATTTGCACAAATCGTGCCGCCCGGGCCGGCGCGGCGTTGGTGGTACAATAGCGGCAGACCCTCGAAGCGCGGCGCCGGATAGCCCATCCAGCCATTGCGCTACTTGTTTCGTAGCGCAGGAGAGCAATTGTGGCCCACCGCGACCTGATCGTCATCGGCGCCTCGGCCGGCGGCGTGGACGCCCTGAAAACGCTGGTGCGCGCGCTGCCAGCAGATCTGCCGGCGGCCGTCTGCATCGTGCTCCACCTTTCCCCCCACAGCCAGAGCCTGCTGCCCCAGATCCTCAGCCGCGCGACCGGCCTGCACGCGCTGCACGCCAGCGACGGCGCGCCGCTGCTCCCCGGCCATATCTATGTCGCCATCCCGGACCACCATCTGCTGATCGAAGGCGAGCGGATCCGGGTCATGCGCGGGCCGAAAGAGAACCGCCACCGGCCGGCGGTCGATCCGCTGTTCCGCAGCGCCGCCCGCTCGCGCGGCAACCGGGTGATCGGCGTCGTCCTCACTGGCTCGCTCGACGACGGCACCGCCGGGCTGCACGCGATCAAGCGCCACGGCGGCGTGGCGGTGGTGCAGGATCCGAACGAGGCACTGTATCCAAGCATGCCGCTCAGCGCGCTCAAAGAGGTCGAGATCGACCACAGCGTGCCGCTCGCGGCGCTCGGGCCGCTGCTGGCGCGGCTGGCCGCCGAGGACATCGCCGCCGAGCCGCCGCGCGACGCCGCCCCGGCCCTGGCGGAGGAAGGCGAGATTGTCTTGCGCCAGCTTGACGAGGAAAACGGCGCGCCGTCGGCCTTCTCCTGCCCGTCGTGCGGCGGCGTGCTCTGGGAGATCCGCGAGGACGAGCTGGTCCGCTACCGCTGCCGGGTCGGCCACGCCTTCCTGCCCGACAGCATGTTCGCCGAGCAGACCGACGCCATGGAAGCCGCGCTCTGGACTGCGCTCAAAACCCTGGAGGAGAGCGCCGCCCTGGCCCGCCGCATGGCCGATCACGCCCGCCAGCGCGGCCACGACCTCTCGGTCAGCCAGTTCGAGGAGCGCAGCCGGCTGGCCGAGCACCATGCCCAGACTATCCGCCAGGTGCTCGACGGCCCGCCGCTCGCCGGCGATCAGCCCGATCCCGAGCTTGAAGAGACGACAGGTGCGTAACCGCGATGACCCATGACTTTCCGGCCCTCGATGGCGCAGGCGATCTGGTCGCGGTCCTCTCCAGCGACACGGACCTTGAGCTGCTGCAGGCGACCGTCAGCGGCCTGCCCCGCGATCTGGCCGCCCCGCTTTTGATCATCCATAGCTCATCCCAGCCCGCCCCGCTGGAACATGTGGGCCGCCTGCTCCAGCCGGTCGCGCCGCTGCCGATCGCGGAGATCCGCCCCGGGCAGCAGCCGGAGCCCGGCATGATCTCGCTGGTGGCGCTGGACCGGCGCCATGTGCTCCACGAAGGGCAGGGCCAGATCGATCTCTCCCAGCCGCTCGACAGCCTGCTTTCGGCGCTGGCGGGCCGCTACGGCGAGCGCCTGATCCTGGTCGCGCTCTACGATCTCATCAGCGAAGGGCTGGCAGGCGCGCTGGAGGTGCGGGGCGCCGGCGGCACCGTGATCATGCCGCCCGAGGCGGCGCTGGGCACGCTCACCCACGCTCCGCTGCCGCCCAATCTGATCGAGTTCGAGCGCCAGACCGTCGAAATCGGCCCGCTGATCCATGATCTGCTGCGCCGGACCGAGCCGCAGCCCAACGATGTCCAGGCCAATGATCTGCTCCAGCTGATCCTTGAGCAGATCAGCCGCCAGGCCAACATCGATTTCCGCCCCTACAAAACCTCGACCATGCTGCGGCGGATCGGCCGGCGCATGGTGGTGACCCACCAGCGCAGCATGGAAGACTACCTCGATTTCCTCAAAGACCATCCGGCGGAGGTCGGCGAGCTAGTCCAGGCCTTCCTGATCAACGTCACCCAGTTTTTCCGCGACGCCGAAGCCTTCGCCTACCTGCGCGACGAGATTCTGCCGGCGCTGATCAATCAGACCCGCCAGCGCGACCGGGTGCTGCGCTTCTGGTCGGCGGGCTGCGCCACCGGCGAGGAGCCCTACTCGCTGGCGATGCTGCTGGCCGATCTGCTGGGCGCCGAGCTGCCCGAGTGGAGCATCAAGATTTTCGCCACCGACCTCGACGAGGCGGCGATCTCCTTCGCCCGCATGGGCCTCTACCCCGAGAACTTGCTGCGCAACACGCCGGGCCACTACCGCGAGCGCTTCTTCGAGCGCACCGAGCAGGGCTACCGCATCTCCAAAACCCTGCGCCAGATGGTGATTTTCGGCCACCAGGACCTCAGCCGCAGCGCGCCCTTCCCGCGCATCAATCTGGTGATGTGCCGCAATGTGCTGATCTACTTCACGCCCGACCTGCAAGATTATGTCTTGAGCCAATTCGCCTTCTCGCTCAGCGCCAGCAACGGCTTCCTGTTCCTGGGCAAGGCGGAGATCATCCGCCCCATGCATTCGTACTATGAGATCATCAACAAGCAGTGGAAAGTCTACCGCCGGACCGACGAAGTGGTGCCGGTGCCGCGCCGCCAGGGCATGCTCGACGCCTACGTGCCGCGCGTCCGCGACCGCCGCTTCAATCCGGCCGCCCGGGCCGAGACCCAATCGTCCGCCGAGCCGGGGGGCGGGGCGGGGATGGATCTGAGCCAGCTGCGCCGCTTCAATGAGCTGCTGCTGCGGTTCCTGCCGGTCGGGGTGGTTGTGATCGACCGATCGTACCGGCTGCTGACTGCCAACGCCGCCGCCCGCCGGCTGCTCGGCCTGCGCGAGGTCAGCAGCGAGCTGGATTTCCTCCACGCCGTGCGCGGCATCCCCTACGCCGAGGTCCGCAACGGGATCGACGCGGTCTTCCGCGACCGCAACCCGGTCACGCTCAGCGAGGTCGAGCTGAACGCGGTCAACGGCGGCAACGGGCGCTACCTGCTGCTGACGATCGTGCCCATCCAGATGGACGCAGCGCTGCCCGACCTGGCGGCGATGAGCATCAGCGACGTGACCGAGCAGGTCCAGACCCGCCAGCACCTGGAGGCGGCCCAGGCCGAGCAAACCCAGCTGCTTAGCGAGCTGGGCAGCGCCAACAAGCGCCTCAGCGATCTCAACAAGGAGCTGATGGACGCCAACGAGGAGCTGCAAGTCGCCAACGAAGAAATGATGCTGACCTACGAGGAGCTCCAGGCCACCAACGAGGAGTTCGAGGCCACCAACGAGGAGCTCCAGGCCACCAACGAGGAGCTGGAGACCAACAACGAGGAGCTCCAGGCCACCAACGAGGAGCTGCAAACCACCAACGAGGAGCTGCGCGCCCGCACCGCCGAGATGCAGGAGCTGACCGCCGTGCTGGAGAGCGAGCGCGGCCGGCTGGCCGAGATCGTCGAGCTGGCGCCCTTCTACATTATGGTGCTCTACGGCCCGCGCCTGCTGATCGAGGTCTTCAACCCGCGCTACGCCCGCCTGGCCGAGGGCCGCAAGATCGCCAACCGGCCGCTGGAGGACGTGGCCGAGCTGTTCTGGAAAGATCGCGGGCTGGTCGAACTGGCCCAGCAAGTCTATCAGAGCGACCGGACCCTCAGCAGCCCCGAGCTGATCGGCTACGTGCCCAACGAGCGCGGCGAGCTACTGGAGCGCGTCTTCCGCTACACGATGGTGCCGACCCACGATGTGTCCGGCCAGGTGCTGGGAGTGGTGGTCTACGGCATCGAGGAAG
>DASWWB010000175.1:0-2086 GCA_036406115.1 Herpetosiphonaceae bacterium | reverse complement strand
GCAAGCCCTGGCGGCGGTCGAGCGCGAGTCGGACCGGGGCCTGGTCGCCGCGCAGCGCGACTGGCTGGGACAGATTCGCGCCGAAGCCCAGGATTGAGCCTCGTCCCGCCGATGCGCGGCGCGCCTTTTGCTTTATTATCCCCAGCCACGATGCTGTGGCGCGATGAGAGGCGACTATGGGCAGCAAACAGGCGGCGCAGCGCATTCGACGGGCGGCTCGCATCCTTTTCGGCTACGAGCGGCTCCGGCCCGGCCAGCAGGAGGTGATTCAGTCGGTGCTTGCCGGCCGCGACACGCTGGCGGTGATGCCGACCGGCCTCGGCAAGTCGGCGGTCTATCAGATCGCCGGCGTGCTGATGGACGGGCCGACGATCGTCGTCTCGCCGCTGCTGGCGCTCCAGCGCGACCAGCTGGAGTCGATCGCCGAACAGGAGCTGGGCGGCGCGGCGGCGGTCAACTCGACGGTCAGCAGAGCCGAGGTCAAGGCGGCGCTGGCGGATATGCAGGCCGGCGCCTTGGAGTTTATCTTCCTGGCCCCCGAGCAGTTCAACGACCCGGCGAAGCTCGCCCAGATCAAGGCGGCCCGGCCCTCGCTGTTCGTGGTCGACGAGGCCCACTGCGTCAGCGAGTGGGGCCATAGCTTCCGTCCGGATTACCTGAAGCTCGGCCCGGTGATCGAAAGCCTGGGCCATCCGACGGTCCTGGCGCTGACCGCGACCGCCTCGCCGCCGGTGCGCCGGGAGATCGTCGAGCGGCTAGGCATGCGCGAGCCGCAGGTCCTGGTCCATGGCTTCGACCGGCCGAATATCAGCTTGGCGGTGCGCGTCTGCCAGGGCGAGCCTGAGAAGAAGCGGGCGCTGGCGGAGTATGTCGATCAGGCCGCCAAGCCCGGCATCGTCTACGTCGCCACCCGCAAGCGCGCCGAGGAGATCGCCCGGCTGCTCACGGAGCGCGGGCTGCGGGCGCTGCCCTATCACGCCGGCCTTAAAACCGCCGCGCGCGAGGAGGCCCAGACGGCCTTCATGGATGGCAGGCTCGATGCGATGGTTGCCACCACCGCCTTCGGCATGGGCATCGACAAGCAGGATGTGCGCTTCGTCCTCCACTACGACATCAGCGATTCCATCGACTCCTACTACCAGGAGATCGGCCGGGCAGGGCGCGACGGCGAGCCCGCCGAGGCCCTGCTGCTCTACCGGCCCGAGGACCTGGGCCTGCGCCGCTTCTTCGCCAGCGCCGGCCAGCTCGACGCCGCCGCCGTGGCCTGCGTCACCGAAGTGATCGAGCGTCGGCGCGGCCGCTTCACCGTCGCCCAGATCCGCGACCACTGCGGCTTGAGCGAAAGCAAGGTGCGGCGGATCGTCCACCGCCTGTCCGAGGCCGGGCTGGTGTCGATCGCGGCCAGCGGCGAGATCGAGCTGATCGGCGCGATCAAGGACCGCGAGCAGGCGATCGCCGACGCCCTCACCGCCCAGGACCGGCGGCGCCAGTTCGACCAGTCGCGGGTCGAGATGATGCGGGGCTACGCCGAGCTGCGCTGCTGCCGCCGGCAGTATCTGCTGAATTATTTCGGCGAGGAGGCGCGGGAGCGCTGCGGGGCCTGCGATTGCTGCGCCGCCGAGGCGCCGGAGCGCCAGGCGGCGCCGCCCGCCGCCGCGCCGTTCCCGCTCAACAGCCAGGTGCGCCATGCGCTGTGGGGCGCCGGCCAGGTGCTGCGCTACGAGGAGGACAAAATGGTGGTGCTGTTCGCCACTGTCGGCTACAAACAGCTGGCGGTCGATCTGGTCGTCGATGGCCGGCTGCTCCAGGCCGCCTGACCGGCGCCGCCGCAGGCTTGCTGACGCAGCGCGACGCCCCTGGCTTTTGCCAGGGGCGTCGCGCTGCGGTCGTGTGTTGCTGCTAGGCAGCCACCGGGTGGAGGCCGAACTTCTGGGCGACCTCGGGCGTGATCAGGCCGAGCAGGGCGTAGCCGACGCCGGCGACGATCAGGCCGAGGACCACGAAGCCGATGCCGAGCAGGATGGCGCCGTACGAGGCGCCGATCGCCATCGCCGACAGGCTGAGCGAGGTGACGAGGCCGGCGGCG
>DASWWB010000174.1:0-1961 GCA_036406115.1 Herpetosiphonaceae bacterium | reverse complement strand
ACCTGCTCTACTTCCCGCGCTGGACGCCGGAGACCGGCATGGAGCTGTGGCGCTCTGCTGGCACGCCAGGCGACGCGCAGCTGGTCGCCGATCTCAATCCCGGCTCGGCCAACGGCAATCCGCTGAAGTTAACCGCGATCCAAGGCAGCCTGTTCTTCTGGGCCTACGACAGCGCCGAGGGCTGGGAGCTGTGGCACAGCGCGGGGACGGCCGAAAGCACCGCCCGCCATGCGGTGGCGCCCGGCGCGCGCAGCGCGGCGACGCAGCACGGCACGCCGGGTCTTGCCGGCCACCAGGTATTGTTCAGCGCCGACGATGGCGCCACCGGCCAGGAACTCTGGGCGGTTGACCTGCCTGCCGGCGCCGGGGCCGCCCTGGATGTGGCCCCCGTCGCCGCAACGGGGGCGGAGCGCGTTGCCGGCCTGCGGGTGGCCCTGCGCGCCGAGGGCGATGCGCCGGCGACCGGCCTCACGCTCACGCTCACGCTCGCCGACGGGCTCCAGTTCGTCGGCAGCACGCTGGGCGCGGCTCCCGTCATCCAAGGGCGGACCGTCAGCTGGCGGCTGCCGGCGTTGGGCGTCTACGGGCGCGTCGCCGGCGCGATCTATCTCCAGGCGCCGGCGACAGCGCTTCCCGGCGCCTCGTACCCTGTCGAGCTGAGGCTCGCCAGCGCTTCGCCGGACCCGACGCCGGCGAACAATCTGGCAAGTAGCAGGGTGTGGGTCGCGCAGCCGCGCTATCTGCCGGCAGTGTCGCGCTGATGGTTGGCGGGGGGCGCTTGGCGGGGGACGCAGGCAGGGGCGGGATGAATCACGTGAGTTCATCCCGCCCCTGCGGCGTTGACTAGCGGCTCGGCGCGGCCTAGATCGGCGGCTGGAGCAGCAGTTTGCCGGTGGTGGCGCGGCTTTCAAGGTCGCGGTGGGCTTGGGCCGCCTCCGCCAGGGCGTACGTCTGGCCGATGTGCAGCTTGAGGCTGCCGTCCAGCACCCAGGCGAAGATGTCGGCGGCCCGGCCCAGCAGCTCCGCGCGATCGGCGGTGTAGTGGGTCAGCGAGGGCCGGGTGAGGAACAGCGAGCCCTTGGTCAGGCGCTGGGGATCGAGCGCCGGCGCCGGGCCGCTGGCGGCGCCGAACAGCACCAGCGTGCCGCGCGGCCGCAGCACGGCCAGGCTTTTCTCAAAGGTGGTTTTGCCGACGGAGTCGTACGCGGCGTCGACGCCTCGGCCGCCGGTCAGGCGCAGCGTCTCGGCCTCGAAATCCTGCTCGCTGTAGAGGATGATCTCGTCGGCGCCCGCCGCCCTGGCGATCTCAGCCTTGGCCTCGGTCGAGACCGTCGCGATGACCCGCGCGCCCAGCCGCTTGGCGACCTGGGTCAGCAGCCGCCCGGTGCCGCCAGCCGCCGCGTGGACCAGCACACTGTCGCCGGGCTTGATCCGATACGAGTCGTGGGCCAGGTAGTGGGCGGTCATGCCCTGCTCGATCGCGGCGGCGGCGGTCGCGGCGTCAAGCCCCGCGGGCACCGGCACCAGCCGGTCGGCCTTGACGATGGTCTGCTCGGCGTAACTGCCCAGCACGCCGACATAGGCGACCCGGTCGCCGATCTTCCAATCCGTGACGCCCTCGCCCAGCGCGGCGACGACGCCGGCGCCCTCGTTGCCCAGCGTCGCCGGCAGCGGGATGGCGTAGCGGCCGGTGCGCTGGTAGATGTCGATGAAGTTGACGCCGATCGCCTGGTTCGTCACCAGCGCCTCGCCCGGCCCCGGGACGGGCGGGGGCGTGTCGCCGTAGCTCATGGCGTCGGCCGGGCCGTATTCGGTGATGCGGATGGCTTTCATGGATGGTCTCCTTGGGCTAATGGGAAGGTTCGAGTCCGGCGGCGCGCAGCAGGGTGGCGGCGGCACGCCGGGCCATGCCGGCGGCCTGCGCCGTCCCTTCGCGCAGCGCCGTGACCAGCGCGCCGTCG
>DASWWB010000173.1:0-7430 GCA_036406115.1 Herpetosiphonaceae bacterium | reverse complement strand
GTGACCGTGCAGACCAGGCCCTCGGGCAGCGGCTCGGAGCTGGTCAGGGTGAAGACCGTCGCCGGCGAGGCCGAGACCGAGAAGGTCGGCACCGGGTCGCCGACCGGGCACTCGACGCTGAAGGCGCCGAGCGGCGCGTTGACCGGCTCGCTAAAGGTGACGGTGATCGTGGTGGCCGACGAAACGCGGGTGGCGCCGTTGGCCGGGGTCGTGCTGACGACGCGCGGCGCGGCGTCGGTGCTGAAGGAGAAGACATAGTTGCCGGCCATCTGGTCCGGCGGATCGGCGGCGTCGACGTCGGTGATATTCGCGCCGACGACCGTCACGCGGCAGGTGACGCCTTCGGGCAGCGGGGCGCTCGGCGTCAGGGTGACGCTGGCGGTGCCGGAGCCGCTGACGGCGAAGGCGCGCGGCGTGCCGGCCGGGCACTCGACGGCGAAGGCGCTGAGCGGCGCGTTGACCGGCTCGCTGAAGGTGATCCGAACCGTGCCGGTGAGCGGCAGGCCGGCGGCGTTGCTGACGGGAACCGTGCTGATGACGCGCGGCGCTTCGTCGATCGTGAACGAGAAGACATAGTCGGCCGGCATATTGTCCGGCGGATCATTCGCGTCGACGTCAGTCACCTGGGCCGCGAAGACCGTCACGCGGCAGGTGGCGCCGGCGGGCAGCGCAGCCGTCGGTGTCAGGACGTAGGTGGCGCCGGTGCCGGAGCGGTTGTAGGTGCGCGTCGTGCCGGCCGGGCACTCCAGCAGGAAGGCGCTTGGGCTGGCGACAACCGGCTCGCTGAAGGTGATCTGGATCGCCGCGTTGCCGGCGACGCCAGTCGCGCCGCTGACCGGCGTCGTGCTGACCACGCGGGGCGCGGCGTCGACCGCGAAGTCGAAAGTGAAATCAGCCGGCAGATTGTCGGGCGGATCGGCGCCGTCGAGGTCGCTGATCTGCGCGGCGAACACCGTCAGGCGGCAGGGGCTGCCCTCGGGCAGCGCGCTGCCCGGCGTCACGGTGAAGCTGGTCGGCCCGCCGCTCACGGTGACGGGAATCTCGGTGCCTTGGGGGCATTCGAGGCGGAAGGCGGCGGCGGGGGCGCTGACCGGCTCGCTGAACAGCACCGTGATCGGTCCGTTGCCGGACGGCGTGGCGCTGACGACGCGCGGCGCGGCGTCGGTGCTGAAGGTGAAGACGAAATTCGCCGCCATCTGGTCCGGCGGGTCGCCGGCGTCGGTGTCGGTGATCTGGGCGGCGACGACCGTCACGCGGCATGTCACGCCTTCGGGCAGGCCGCCGGTCGGCGTCAGGGCGAAACCGGTCGCCGGCGAGGCCGAGAGCGTGAAGGCGCGCGGCGAGCCGGCCGGGCACTCCAGCAGGAAGGCGCCGGGGCCGGCGTTGACCTGCTCGCTGAAATTGACAGTGATCTGGGCGTTGGTGGCGATGCCGACGGCGCCGCTGACCGGCCCGGTCGTCGTCACGCGCGGCGGGGCGTCGGTTGTGAACGAGAAGACATAATCAGCAGCCATCTGGTCCGGCGGGTCGCCGGCGTCGACATCGGTGATCTGGCTGGCGACGACGGTCACGCGGCAGGCCGTGTTTTGCGGCAGCGCCGCCGTCGGCGTCAGGGTGAAGGTCGTCGCGGGCGAGGCCGAGACCCCGAAGGCCTGCGGCGTGCCGATCGGGCACTCCAGCGCGAACGCGCCGGGGGCGGCGTTGACGGGCTCGCTGAAGGTGATGCGGATCGGCGCCGTGGTGCCGATGTTGGCGGCGTTGCTGATCGGCGCCGTGCTGACGACGCGGGGCGCGCTGTCAGTCGTGAACGAGAAGACATAATCAGCAGCCATCTGGTCCGGCGGATCGTTGGTGTCGGTGTCGGCGATGTTGGCGGCGACGACCGTCACGCGGCATGTCACGCCCTGGGGCAGCGGGCTGCCGGGCGTGAGCAGGAAAATCGTGGCCGGCGAGGGCGAGGGCGTGACTGGGATGGTCGTGCCGACGGGGCATTCCAGGCGGAAGGCGCCCGGGGCGGCGGCCACCGGCTCGCTGAACGTGATCGCGATCTTGTTGGTGGTGGCGACGCCGGTGGCGTTGCTGATCGGGTCAGTGCTGACCACGCGCGGCGCGCGGTCCAGGACAATCGACACGACCGCCGAGTCGGCGGGGCCGACGCCGTTGCTGATCGTGTAGCCGAAGCGGTCGGTGCCCTCGAAGCCGGCGGGCGGCGCGTAGCTGAAGCTGCCGTCGGCGTTGACCTGGACCGTGCCGCCCTGGTCGGTCGGCGTGGGCGCGCCGGGGACGGCGACGGTGCCGGGCGCTGCCGAGGTGCCATAGCTGACGACCCGCGGCGCCGGGACGCCGGCGTCGTTGGCGAGGACGCCGGGCGCTGCCTGGTTGATCGGCGCGCCGGTCGCCCCGTTGTAACTGTCGTCGACCGCCGCCGCAGGCTGGCGCACGGTGAGCGTCACATTGGCGGCGACGGGATTGCCGATGCCATTGGCGATGCGGTAGCTGAAGGCGTCCTCGCCGGTGAAGTCAGTCGGCGGGGTGTAGCTGAAGCTGCCGTCGGCGTTGACCCGCACGGTGCCGCCCTGGTCGGTCGGGCCGGTGGCGCCGGCGGCGGTGGCGCCCGGGTTGCCGGTCGGGCCGTGGCTGGCGACTGCCGGGGCGGGCACGCCGGTGTCGTTGGCGAGCACGCCGGGCGCCGGCGTCGTCAGGGGGCTGTTGCGGTTGGCGAAATACTGGTCGGCGAAGGCCAGCGGGCTGACCCGCAGCGAGCCCGGCACCAGCGTCGTGTTCGCGTCAAGCACATCGTTGAGCGTCACGCTGAGCGCGTCGGTCGAGCCGGTGTTGCTGATGCCGACCGTGTAGCGCAGCGTGTCGCCGGCGTCTGGTCGGCCGTTGCCGTTGGCGTCGGTCTGGAGGCTGTCGATCTTGGTGGTGTGGAGATCGACGGCCTCCGGCGCCGGGTTGGCGGCGGCTTCGCTAGCGGCCTGGGCGCGGGCCAGCTGGCGCTCGGCGGCGCTGAGAGCGGCGACGGGGACAAGATTGGACGCCAGCAGCGCCAGCAGCGTGATGACACGCAGGTGGCGCGCGAAGCGGGCGGGTGCGGGGCTGGATGTCGGTGCGGGCACAGCCGTCTCCTTACTAGGGGCTTGGTGGGATGAACGCCGGACAGTTGGTGTGGGCTGGATTAGGTGAAGATCGCTTCGTAAAGCATGCCGCCCTGGCCGGGGCCGACCGGGACAAGGAACAGGGCGAGCCGACCCAGACTGTCGTGGTCCAGGCTGTAGATCCGCTGCTCCAGGTGCCCCGGGCCGGGCGCCAGAAACAGCAACGAGAAGCCGCGGCGGTGCTTGGGCGTGGCCTCCGGGCCGAACTCCGCGACCTTGATCAGCTCCAGCGGCAGCGGCTCGCCGCCCGGCTCCTGGCCGGGCTCCTCGGCGACCGCCCCGGGATACAGGCGGAAGGTCTCATGCACATGGGCGGCGAAATCGCCGCTGGTCAGTTGCTCCAGCATCGCTACTCCTCTGCGGTGGCGGGGGTGGCCTGGGGGAGCGGGCGCTCCATCAGGTAGTAGACGCCGTTATCGGCGATGTGGCGGAACCCGAGGCGTTTGTAGAGCGCCAGGGCCGGGTTGTACATTTCGACATGGATCGACAGCGGCAGGCTGCGGCGCTCTGAGAGTTCGATCAGCGCCGCCAGGATTTGCGAGCCGACGCCCCGGCCGCGATGGGCGGGTAGCAGCGTGATGTCCACGATGCGGATCTCCGCCGGGCGCTGCTCCACGTACAGCCGGCCTGCCGGCTCGCCGTCAAGCAAGATCAGATCGAAGCTGCCACGGGGGTAGTGCTCCTGGTAATACTGGTGCTGGGCGTTGAACTGCATCACCAGGAAGGTTTCGCGCTGGCGGGCGTCCCAATCGGTCTGCCGCAGCTCCTCCTGGCGGGTGCTGGCGTAGATCTGGAACAGCGCCGCCGTGTCCTCCCGGCGGATGGGCCGGAAGGACACGGGCAGGCGGCGCAGGTCGCCGGCGATCGTGCGTGGCTTGGGCATCTGGCCTGGCTTCCTAGCCGCGCGGCGGAAAGACGCCCTGGAGCGCGATGCAGAAATAGAACGTCAGGTAGGGCTGCATGTTGTTGTGCGGCTGGTCGCCGCCTGCCGGCGCCAGGGCTTCGGGCGCCATCTGCCCCATCGCCGGCGTGCCCGGCAGGTAGGTGCGGATGCCGACGCCGCGCGACAGGTTGGCGCCCTGCGGGTTGGCGGTGTGGGCGCTCTCGTTGACCGCCCGCGCGGCGTGGCTGTGGGCCGGGATCTCCGACTCCAGCAACGAGACTGTCTCCGAGCCGCCGGTCTCGCCCAGGTCGTGGAGCGACAGGCCGGGGCCCTGGCCGGGATGCATCGGCGCCCGGCCCTGGAGGTCGGGCAGGGCGAAGTTGCTCTTGCCGTTGCCGCCGTAGGTCGTGCCGAGCAGCGAGAACAGCGCGGTGTTCTGCGAGATCGGCAGCAGCTGGCCGTCGCACCAGGCCCAGCCCTTCGGGGCGAAGTTGAACGGGAAAATGCGGATTTCAGCGACAAATGGATCAGCCATGCCACGCTCCTCTCTTAGCTTAGGTCGGCGACGGGAAGATGCCGAACAGCGAAATGATGAAGTCCACGCACAGATACGGCTGGAAATTGGTGTGGGGCTGGCTGCCGCCCACCGAGCCGACGGTCGAGGCGATCAGGCTCACGTCGACGCTGTCGATCGTGTTGAAGACTTCGGCGGTCGGCGTCGCCAGCACGTTGCCGAGCGGCGAGAACTGCTCGGCGGCGATGCCCGCCGCCAGCAGCGGGTGGCTGTGGGCGGGGATTTGACTGACCGTCAACGTGATCTCCTCAGCGCCGCCGGTCTCGGCCAGGATAAAGCCGTTGCCCTGGTGGATCGGCAGGCGGCCCCGCAGGTCGGGCAGGGCGAAGGTGCTCTGCCCGTCGCCGCCGTAGGTGGTGCCGATGAGTTGGAACAGCGTTTCGTTCTCGGAGATGGGCAGCAGCTGCCCCTCGCAGAACATCCAGCCGGCGGGGGCGAAATTGCCCGCGAACATGCGGATCTCGCCGACATATGGTTGCGCCATCGGGAACTCCTCCTTAGCCTAGGTGGGCGACGGGAAAATGCCCTGGAGGGCGATGCAAAAGCTGAGCGTCAAAAATGGCTGCATATTGAGATGGGCCTGGCTGCCGCCGATGTTGGTGATGGCGCCGGGCGACATCGCCACCAGGTTGGTGGCCGCGCCGTAGAGCCGGCCAGTCGATTTGGCCAGCGCGGCCCCGGAGGGCAGGTTGCCGGTGGCGTCTGAGCCGGTGCCCTGCATCACGTGGGTGTGGGTCGGCAGCTCGGCGATCGACAGCGTGTGGGCCTGCTCGCCGCCGCGCTCGCCCAGCGTGTGGATGGAGCCCACGTGGATGGGCGTCCGGCCGCGCAGGTCGGGCAGGGCGAAGTTCACCCGGCCGTCGCCGCCGAAGGTGGTGCCGAGCAGCGAAAACAGCCCTTGGTTTTGATTGATCGGCAGGAGCTGCCCGTTGCAGAGCGCCCAGCCCTTGGGCGCGAACACGAAGCTCATCAAGCGAATCTCGGAGAGGAAGGGTTCCGCCATAGCCGGTCTCCTTTGCTCAAATGGCCGCTAGAACGCGAGATAGGCGTGGCGCCAGCCGGTTTTCAGGCTGTCGCGCAGCGCCTGCACGCCAGGTGCAGTATCCGACACCCTGTCAAGGGGGTCTGTTACGACATTGACTCGTCCGGTTTTGGTCGCCCGGACTTCGCGCAGATGGAGCTGGCCGGCACCCGCAAAGGTTGCGGCCCCGCCGAGCGCGGCGGCGATCTGCTCGGGGCCGGCGCCCTGGCCTGCCGCCGCGAGGGCGCCGGTCAGCTTGCGGCCCAGATCGTAGCCGAGCGCGGCGAGTTGGTCGGCGGGGCGGCCGGCCTGGCTCTGGAACTCCTTGGCGAAGCTTTGCTGCCCGGCGGCCTGCGGCGACCAGGCGGCGGCGCTGCGCAGGCCGTCGGCGGCGGCGCCTGCCTTGGCCAGCACTGCCTCGTCCGCCAGCCAGGACGAGCCCAGCAGCGGGGTTCGGGCCAGGCCGCTGGCGGCGTAGGCCTGGAGGAATTCAACCGCCTGGTCGCCGCTGTAGGCCGCGTAGACCAGATCCGGGGCCGCTCGGTGCATATCCGCCAGCATCCCCGCCAGATCCTGGCTCGCGCCGGGCACGTGGCTGATGGCGCTGGCGATCACCTGGCCGCCGGCCTGCTCGAAGCCGAGCTGGAAGGCGAAGTGGGCGTCGTAGCCGCTCTCGTAGCAGCCGCCGATCATCGCGGCCCGGCGGCGGGCGGCGCCGGCCGCCCAGCGGCCGAGGGCGTATTGGCTCTGCCAGAGACTGAGCGAATGGCTGGCGAGGAAGGGCGCCGCGCCGGAGCGGGCCAGATTGGCGCCGGTGTCGCCGAGCAGGAGGGGGATGCGGCGCTCGGCGGCGGCGGGCGCCAGCTCGGCGAAGGTGTCGTAATCGCCGATGACGATCAGCGCGCCCAGCGGCGGGCCGGCCAGCAGCTGGCGGGCGCGGTCGATGCCGCTCGACGGCAGCACGCCGTAGGATTCGCTGACCAGGCGGAGCGCGCGGCCGCCGGCCTGGTGTTGGATCTGGTTGAATTGGAGGGCGAGGCCGGCCAGGAGGTTGGCGCCGAACAGCGGCATCACCGATGATTCGGGCGTGAGCACGGCCACGGCGAAGGGCTGGCTGGCGGGCGCCGGGGCTTTGGCGGCGCCTTTGGCGGCCTGGGCGGCCTGGGGCGCCTGGACGGCGGCGATCGTGCCGAGCGCCAGTCCCGCCCGCTTCATAAAGCTGCGGCGGCTGAGGGATTCGGGGTCGGGATTGTCAGTGCGGGACATACGATCCTCCTGCGCGGTGGCGCTGTGGTTGGGTGGTTGACGGCCGATGCCGGCTGACGGTCGCCCGCTGCCTGGCTCCGGCTTGTCGCTGGATGGTTGATTGTTGCGCTTGAGAAGGATTGCCCTTTGCAAGCTGACCGTTCTGCCTCTCGTGCCGGGTGTCGTCGTTGGTTGGATTGGCGCAGTCTGTCGCCGCCTTGGTGCAGGCGGAGACAGCGCACAGTTCTGGAACGCGCTGCTAAATTGATGTGCTGCAAAACGGCGAAAGCCGCATCAGTTCATGGGTTTGGTAGGTTGGGTTGCCGTGGCCGCAGGGAGGACGCGCTCGGGTGGAGCGGGTTGGTGAAGGGCGGCGCTGGCGCGAGGGTATTTTATCATTCTTACCGGGCCGTGTCGATGGGGATTCGCCGCCGCTCGTCACGCCGAAGATTGTTTCTTCGGCGTGACGAGCGGGGGAGGATCGTCTGCTAGCGATCGGCGGGCTGGGCCGGGACGCCGCGGGTGGGCGCGATGGTCGACGGCGGGATC
>DASWWB010000172.1:0-2767 GCA_036406115.1 Herpetosiphonaceae bacterium | reverse complement strand
CGGCGCCCAGGCGGGCGCCGCGCCGCTGTTCGCGGTTCTTCCCCGTCACTCCTCGCCGAAGCCCTTGGCGCGCAGAATCTCCTCGATCTTGGCGCGATGCTCGGCCTCCCACGAGGCCAGCGTGTCGGCGGCGTCCTTGGCGGCCCGGGCCTGGGCGCGCCACAGCACCTCGCCGGCCGCCGCCAGCGGCACGACCACGATGCCTTCCTCGTCGGCGATCACCGGATCGCCCGGCCCCACCATCACCCCGCCGCAGCTGACCGGCTCGTTGAGCGGCAGCACCGCCTCTTTGCGGCCGGGGATCGGCACCACGCCGCGGGCGAAGACCGGGAAGCCGATCCCGCGCGCCTCGGCCACGTCGCGGATCACGCCGTCGATCACGAAGCCGGCGATGCCGAGCCGCTGCGCCACCGCGCAGACATTGCCGCCGGCGACCGCGAACTGGTCGTCGCCGGCCTCGACGACGATCACCGAGCCGGGGCGGGCGCGGTAGATCGCGGCGTGCAGCATCAGATTGTCGCCGGGGGCGCAGCGGACCGTGTAGGCCGGCCCGGCGATCCTGGGCATGTTCGGCCAGAGCGGCCGGATCCGGCGGTCCATCACCTGCTCGCGGGCGAGGGCGTCGGCGAGGGTCGTGGGCGAGAGCATGCCGAACGCGGCGTAGTCGGTCATCAGTCAATCCTCCCTCTGGAAACTTAGCGGCGGTATTCGAGCGCCGGGTCGCAGTCGCCCTCCAGGAAGCGGCAGGCCCACTCGATCGAGCTTGGCAGGTTCTCGTCGCAATAGCGCCAGGAGTGGCCGCCGGGATGCTCGCGGTAGGTGTGGGTGATCTGGCGGGCGTGGAGGGCGCGGTGGAACGCCCGGTTCTCCTCGACCAGGAAATCCTCGATCCCGCAGTCGATGTGCATCAGCGGCCAGCGGGCCTGGGGCTGCTCAATCAGGCTGAAAAGATCGTGCTCGCGGCGGGTCGGGCTGCCCAGCGGGCCGAAGACGCCGACGTTCGGCGCGTCCTCGACCCAGCGCGGCGCGCCGACCGCCCCGCTGTGGCTGAAGGCCAGGCCCCAGGTGTCGCGGTTGCGCAGGGCCAGCATCAGGGCGCCGTAGCCGCCCATCGACAATCCGCCCACCGCCCGCGACTCGCGGGTGCCGAGCGTGGCGTAGCGCTCGTCGACGAAGGCCGGCAGATCGTGGACCAGGAAATCCTCGTAGCGCCGGCCGTCGGTCGTGTTGATGTAGAACGAGCGCCCGCACTCGGGCATCACCACGATCAGCCGCATCTCGGCGAGATAGCGGCGCAGATTGGTGTGGTCGACCCAGCACATAAAGGTGTCGGAGATGCCGTGGAGCAGCGTCAGCACGGCGTAGCGCCGGTCGCTGACCGCATGGTCCGGCGGCAGCAGCACGGCGACCGGCACGCTCATGCCGAGGGCCTGGCTGGGGCAGGATAGAACCTGAAGCGTATGCATGGCCTGGGCGGTCTCCTTGCTGCGTTGGGGGCGGCGCGCGCTAGTCTTGCACTTCGAGCCAGCCGCCCGGGCCGTTGCCCAGGATGACGACCGTGCCCAGCGGCGTGCGCAGCCAGGCGGTGTCGGCGCTGGCCTTGATCCGCTCCACGCCTTGGGAGCAGCCGTAGGAGGCGATCAGCTTGCCGGCGGCCCGGATCTCGATCGCCAGCGTCAGCAGCTCGCGGGTGTCGTAGATGTGGCCGGCGGTGACGCTCAGCTCCAGCCCGTCCTCGCGCCGGTCCAGGAAGTAGCGGTCTTCGCCGCGCCAGGGCTTGATTGAGAAATCGGCGCCCAGCACCCCGGCCAGGCGCCGCATCGCGCTCTCGGCGTCGAGAACTTGCTCGCTGCCCTGGGCGTCGTCCCAGACCAGCCGGTGGTGGAGTTGGTGGCTCATCGCGTGGCTCCAGCGAGATCATCGTATCCCGGCCAGGATACCCGCTTGCCAGGGGTGAGTCAAGCGCGGGGGCTGGGAGTTAGGGGGCAGGGATCAGGGGTCAGGGATCAGGGGTCAGGGATCAGGGGTCAGGGATCAGGGATCAGGGATCAGGGATCAGGGATCAGGGATTGATTGGCTGCGAGTTTGGATGCGCTTCTGGTCTTGCCCGCCCTCTCGGAGTCCGGCCTGATCCCTGATCCCTGGCCCCTGAAAAACCTACCGCAGCGCCGGGAACCGCTGGTCCAGGGCCGGGCGGCCGGCGCCGAGGAACAGCAGCGCGACGCAGCCTGCCAGCAGCGCCAGCTCGAAGCCGTAGATCTGCGGATTCATGCCCTCCGGCAGCTTGGCGGTGACAATCGCCACCACCATCGTGATCGCCAGCAATACGGCGGCGATCCGCGTCCCGAGCCCCAGGATCAGCGCCAGCCCGCCCAGGGTTTCGACGGTCGCCACAAGCAGGGCGCTCACGGCGGGCAGCGGAATGCCGAGGCTGGTGAAATAGCCTTCGGTGCCCTGGAGATTGTTCGGGCCGATCACGCCGAATTTGCCCAAGCCGCTGAGCAGAAAGAGCAGCCCGATCACCACCCGCAGAATCACCAGCCCCCACTCGCGGTTGCGGTCAAGCGATTTGAACATCGTCAGTCCTCCGTACTACAAGACACAGTGACGCCATTGTACGCGATTCGCGGCGCCCGCCGGCGGCCCCCGCCGTGCTAGACTCAGCGGCGATCGTTTTCAGATGCAAGGAGGAGCTGCGCCATGGCCATCGATCAATCTGTCGCCGAGCTGAACCGGACTATCGCCGCGCTGGCGGAGCGGATGGCGG
>DASWWB010000171.1:0-1657 GCA_036406115.1 Herpetosiphonaceae bacterium | reverse complement strand
CCTCGATCTCGGCCCGCGAGTCGCTGAGCCGCCCGTCGCGCAGCAGCCAGACATCGCCGCGGAAGCGCTCGATGAACCAGCGGTCGTGCGAGACCGCCACCACCGGGCCGGGGAAAGCGTCCAGCGCGGCCTCCAGCTGCTCCAGCACATCGAAGCTGATGTGGTTGGTCGGCTCGTCGAGGAGCAGCAGATTGGCGCGCTCGGCCATCAGGCGGGCGATCTGGAGCTTGCGGTACTGGCCGGCGCTGAGCGCCCCGAGCCGGCGATCGGTCTCGTCGTAGGCGAACAGGCCGTAGTGCATCAGCAGCGTCATCTGCTCGTGCTTGAAGCCCTGGAGCCCGGCGCGGAACGCCTCGAACAGCGACAGCTCGGGATCCGGCGGCCGCTCCTCCTGGGCCAGGTAGCCGACCGACATCTTAGGCGCCAGCCGGCGCGTCCCCGCCACGCCGGGCGCGTCCGTCGGCAGGGCGCCGGCCAGCAGATTGAGCAGCGTGGACTTGCCGGCGCCGTTGCCGCCCACGATCAGGATGCGGCTGCGGGTGTAGACGGTCAGATCGACGCCGCGCAGCAGCGGCGGGCCGCCCTCGAAAGCCACGGCGGCGCCGCTCAGCTCTAACGCCACCTGATTGACTGTCTCCTGCGGGTTGAAGCGCGGCTGGAAGCGCAGCGGCTCGGGCGGCTCGGGGATGGGATCGTCGAGGATGCGCCCGAGCAGCTGCTCGGCAGCGCGGATATTGCGGGCGACCGTGGATTGGACCCGCGCGCCGGCGGCTTTGTAGCCCAGCTTGTCGCCGTCGGAGGGGGGGCGATTGTGGCCGACCTGGGTCGCCGCGTCTTTCATCCGCTGGCGCAGCTGCTTGATCTCCGCCTGCTGGCGCTCGTAGGACTCCGCCCAGTCCAGCCGCTCTTGGCGTTTCTGGGCCAGGTAGGCGTCGTAGTCGCCGGCGTAGCGCTTGAGGCGGTGGCTGTGCTCATCAAGCTCCAAGATGGCGGTGGCGGTGGCGTTGAGGAACGCCCGGTCGTGGGAGACCGCCAGCAGCGCGCCGCGATGCTCGCGGATGTGGCGCTCCAGCCAGCCCAGCGCCGGGCCGTCGAGGTGGTTGGTCGGCTCGTCAAGCAGCAGGAGATCGGGGGCGCTGAGCAGCAGCGCGGCCAGGCCGAGGCGGGTTTTCTCGCCGCCGGAGAGCGTGGCGACGGGCTGGTCGCGGTCGAGATAGGCGATGGCAAGCCCTTCGAGCACCAGATCGAGCTGATGGTCCAGCTCGTAGCCGCCGCGCTGCTCGAAGCGCTCGGCCAGCTGGCCGTACTCGACGAGGACCGGCTCAAGCGCGGGGCCTGCCAGCTGGCCCATCAGCCCGGCCAGCTCATCGATCCGGCGCGCCATGGCCCGCAGCTCGGCCTGGGCCTCGGCCAGCAGCCCGCCGACCGTCTGGCCGGCGCCGTCCTCCCCGGCGGCGGCCAGCACCTGGGGCAGATAGCCGAGCGTCACGCCGGGCGGGATGGTGACGCTGCCGGCGTCGGGCTCGATCTCGCCGGTGATCAGCTTGAGAATCGTCGACTTGCCGGAGCCGTTGGCGCCGACCAGGCCGACGCGCTCGCCCCGGTTGACCAGCGCCGAAATCGAATCGAGCACCGTGGCGGCGCCGTAGGCTTTGGA
>DASWWB010000170.1:0-4144 GCA_036406115.1 Herpetosiphonaceae bacterium | reverse complement strand
GCCGCCGGCTCATTCGGCCTCCTGAGCGCCGCGCATGGCAGCCAAGCGGGCTGGCGCCGCCACGCGCCGCCGGCGCTGTTCCTGCTGGCGATCGGCTGCCTGCTCCTGGGCCTGGCCCGGCCCCAGGCGGCGATGAGCCTGCCGCGGCTGGAGGGCACGGTGGTGCTGGCCTTCGATGTGTCGCGCAGCATGGGCGCCGCCGACGCCAAGCCGACTCGGCTGGAGGTCGCCAAGGCCGCCGCCCGCGCCTTCGTCGAGCGCCAGCCGTCGACGGTCAAGATTGCCGTCGTGGCCTTCAGCGACGGCGGCCTGGCGGTCCAGGCTCCCACCAACGACCAGGCCGAGATCGTCGCGGCGATCGAGCGGCTGGCGCCGGAGCAGGGCACCTCAGTCGGCGCCGGCCTGCGCGCCGCCCTCCAAACCATCGCCGTCAGCGAGGGGCTGGTCAGCGACGATCCCGCCGCCACGCCGACGCCCATCCCGCTGCCGGGCCAGGCGCCGGCCCTGCCCCGCACCGACGCCGCCACGATCGTGATGTTCTCCGACGGCGAGAACATGGGCGACCCCGATCCCGCCGAGGTGGCCCGCGATGCGGCGGAGCGCGGGATTCCGATCCACACCGTCGGCGTCGGCACGGCGGCGGGCGCGACGATCGAAAGCAACGGCTTCACGCTCAGCACCAGGCTCGACGAGGCGGCGCTGGAGCAAATCGCCGCCATCAGCGGCGGCAGCGCCTACAGCGCGGCGACGCCTGACGAGCTGTCGGCGGTCTACGACTCAATCGAGCGCCAGCTGGTGACGACGCCGGAGCTGACCGAGATCACCGCGATCTTCGCCGGCGCCGGGCTGCTGGCGCTGCTGGCAGGCGGGCTCTGCTCGCTGATCTGGTTCGGCCGCGTCCCCTAGCGCGGGGCGGCCTGAGATAGGGGCTGTGCTATGAATCTCCTCTGGCCTGGATGGCTGTCGCTGCTGCTGGGAATCCCGCTGCTGATCGCGGGCTATGTCTGGGCGCTCCGGCGCCGCCGCCGCTTCACGGTGCGCTACTCCAGCCTGTCGCTGGTGCGCCTGGCCGGCGCCCAGCCCGCGCGCTGGCGGCGCCACGTGCCGTTCGCCCTGTTCGTGGTCGCCGCCGCCAGCCTGGTCGGCGCGCTGGCCCGGCCGGTCGCCGTGGTGCGCGTCCCCTCGAACCAGACCCGCATCCTGCTGGCGCTCGATGTGTCGGGCAGCATGTGCGCGACCGACATCCCGCCCAGCAGGATCGCGGCGGCCAAAAAGGCGGCCCGTGACTTCATCGACCGCCAGCCGGCGGGCACGCAGATCGGCATCGTCGCCTTCGCCGGGTTCGCCGCGATTGTCCAGGAGCCGACTGACGATCAGGATCGGCTCCACGCCGCGATCGCCAATCTCAACACCAGCCGCGGCACGGCGATCGGCGACGGCATCCTCACCTCGCTGGAGGCGATCGCCGGCCAGGACCAGCCCGCCGGCCCCGCCGCGACGGCGACCGCGACCCCGGCCTCGCTGCCCGAGGGCACCTACGCCCCGGATATCATCGTCGTGCTGACCGACGGCGTCAGCACCGACGGCTCCGACCCGTTGGAGGCGGCCCAGCAGGCTAAGGACCGGGGAATCCGCATCTACACCATCGGCTTCGGCACCGACGGCGGCGGCACCAACGCCCCCGGCTGCAGCTTCCGCGGCGGCAGCGGCGGCGGGTTCGGCGGCGGCGGCGGGCGGCGCGGCATCGACGAGGAGTCGCTGGTGGCGATCGCTGAGCTGACCGGCGGCGAATACTACGCCGCCGCCTCCGCCGGCGAGCTGAACCAAGTCTTCGAGGACCTGCCGACCCATTTCATCACCACTCGCGAAACCTTCGAGATCACCGTCGCCTTCACCGCCGTCGGCGCGCTGTTCGCCCTCCTCGCCATGCTCCTGGCCCTGCGCTGGAACCCGATCGCCTGATCCGAGGCAGGCCTGGTCCGGCACCGGGCCTGCCCAGCGCCCGAGAGCGAATCAAACTCCGCCAAACAAGCCTGGCGTGATTCGTTGCCAGCCAGCGCGCGAGGCTGCCCGCAGCCGCCTCCATCAACTAATCCCCCCTTTTTGTAGTTCAGAATTTTAATGAATTTTTTAAACATTAATCAATCCTTAATGATCTCATCTTGAACTCTGGCTGGGAAAGCGCTATCCTACACCTATCAGCAGCGACGCCTCGCGAAAATCGGGGCAATGCCCTGATCTGATAATGATTGATCGATGGATTAAAAACTGCGAGATCTCGGTTCATTAATTCCTCTATCATTATTTATTTCCATCGATTAAGCAGCAGCCCGCCAACGACGGCATTTTTGGGATCAAGGAGGAACCATGTTTGCATCGCAGACGCACTCCAAGCAACGCACTCGCAAGCGGCCCCGCCTGGGGATCGTGGCCGTGCTCACGCTGCTCTCGCTGTTCATCACCGCCCAGCCGCAGACTCCCGCCGCCGAGGCGCAGAGCAGCTGGCAGCTGACCTGGAGCGACGAGTTCAACGGCGCCGCCAACACCTCGCCGGACCCGGCCAAATGGCAGATCGAGGTCGTGGCGAACCCCGCCAACAACGAAGCCCAGTACTACACCAACCGCCTCCAGAACGTGCGCCAGAACGGCGCCGGCCAGCTTGAGCTGATCGCGCTCAAAGAGGCGTACGGCGGCAAGCAGTACACCTCGGGCCGCATCAACACCGCCGGCAAGTTCGAGCAGACCTACGGCCGCTGGGAAGCGCGCATGAAGCTCCCGCGCGGCGCCGGGCTCTGGCCGGCCTTCTGGATGCTCGGCAACAACATGGGCGGCGTCGGCTGGCCCCAGGCGGGCGAGATCGACTGGATGGAGAACCGCGGCCGCAGCCCGTACATCGTGAACGGCGCGCTGCACGGCCCCGGCTACTCGGGCAACACGCCGCTGGTCCGCGAATACAACATGCCCACCTCGCAGCCCAGCTTCTTCGACGACTACCACACCTTCTCCGGCGAGTGGGACACCGCCCAGATCCGCTGGTACGTGGACGGGAACCTGTTTTACACCGTCAACCGGACCGATGTGGAGCGCTACGGCAACTGGGTCTACGACCATCCCTTCTTCATCATCCTGAATCTGGCCGTGGGCGGCGTCTTCGACAACAACACGCTGCCGCCGGACTCGGCGCTGCCGGCGCGGGTGCTGGTCGACTACGTGCGCGTCTACCGGCGCTCCAACGATCCGCCGCCGCCCCCGCCGCCCGGCGGCGCCGGCTACTTCACGCTGGTCAACCGCAACAGCGGCCGCTGCGCGGACGTTCCGAACGGCAGCACTGCTGACGGCGCCGGCATCCAGCAGTGGGGCTGCAACAGCTCCAACGCCCAGCAGTGGGAGCTGATCCCAACCGACAGCGGCTACTACCGGCTGATCAGCAGGGCCAGCGGCAAGGCGATGTCGATCGTCGGCGGCGCCACGACCGACGGCGCGCTCATCCACCAGTGGCCCTGGATCGGCAACCCCGACCAGCAGTGGGCGGTGCAGCCGACCGCCGACGGCTGGGTGCGGCTGGTGGCGCGGAACAGCGGCAAGGCGCTCTCGGTCGTGAACGGCGCGACCGGCGACGGCGTCCGGCTGCACCAGTGGCCCTACGGCGGCGGCTTCGACCAGCAGTGGCGCCTGGCCCCGGTCGGCGCGGTGACGCTGGTCAACACCAACAGCAACAAGTGCGTCGACGTGGCCGGGGGCAACTCGGCGGACGGCACCAACATCCAGCTGTGGGGCTGCAACGGCTCGGGCGCCCAGCGCTTCTCGTTCCAGCACACGAACAACGGCTACTACCGCCTGATCAACCAGGCCGCGAACAAGCCGGTCGATGTGGCTGGCAACTCGACCGCCGACGGCGCTAACATCCACATCTGGAGCAACACCGGCTGCGCCTGCCAGGAGTTCCGCCTCGAACCGCTCGGCGACGGCTCGGTGCGCCTGGTCGCCCGCCACAGCGGCAAGGTGATCGATGTGTCGGCAGGAGGCACCGCCGACGGCACCAACATCCAGCAGTGGAGCTGGAACGGCTCCACCGCCCAGCGCTTCCGCATCAGCAACTAAGCGCGGGCAATCGCAACCGACGAGCAAGGAGGCCGCCACGATC
>DASWWB010000169.1:0-1504 GCA_036406115.1 Herpetosiphonaceae bacterium | reverse complement strand
TGCTCGACGCGCAGGGCACGCCCCGGCCCGCTGCCGACGCGCCCCCGCCGGCGCCGCCGACAAGCGCGCCAGCCGTCAATCTGCTGCGCAATGGCGCTTTCACGGCCAACTGGACGGATGGCTGGACGCGCAAGCCCGGCGAGAAAATCAACGGCCAGAGCATCACCGAGGTGGTCGATGCGCCGGAGTCCGCCTCGGGGCGGGCGGTGCGGCTGGTCCACGACGGCGCGTCCATCCTGGGCATCAGCCAGTTCGTGGACCTTGAGAGCCCGGACGTGCGCTTCAGCGGGCGGGTGCAGGCCCAGGCCGAAACGCCGTGCAAGGGCATTTTGATGCACTGCACCGGCCACGCCGGGATCATCCTGGAATTGTTCGGCGGCGACGGGCCGGCCGGCGAGCCGCTGGCGATGGTGTTTTTCTACTACGCCGGGACCGACCCTGATCTCCGCCCCGCCTCGTCGGCCACGATCCGCCACATCGAGCTGCGACCGACCTGGGAGGAGATCTCCTTCCATCTGCGCCGCGATGTCGAAAACTCGCTGCCAGCGGTCGATCCGAGCGCGATCGGCGGCGTTCGCGTGAGCCTGTTCGCCGGTTCGTCGGCCAACTGCGATCCCGGCTCGTGCCTGGCCGAGCTGCTGGCGTCGGATCTTGTCCTGGCGCCGGAGCCATGACCGGCCATGCGCGCCGATCCTTTCTCCCTCCTGACCAGCGCGCTGCTGCGGCCAAGCGAATTCCGCCGGTTTCTGGCCCGCGGCCGGCGGAACATTGCCCTGGGCGCGGCGGCCGCTGCGCTGTGGATCGGCGTCGGCTGGGCCTTCGCGGTGCTCATCGTGCCGGATATGGCGGCGTTGCGCAGCAAAGCCTTCGGCTACGGCGTGATCGGCGCGGTGCTGCCCGGCATGCTGGCCTCGTTCGGGGTGATGGCCGGCCGCCCGGCGCGCGACGAGCCGGACGCGCACGCGTCCTTTTGGATTTTGCGCTCGCAGCTCGCCTACGCGCCGTCGCTGGTGGTCGCGCTGCCGCTGGCGACGCACTATGAGCTGATGGGCCAGTCCTCCCGCTGGCTGGTCGCCAGCTCCGTCGGGTGGATCGGCCTGCTGATCGGCTCCATGCTGACCGTGGCGCTGCTTACCCAGCCGCGGCGGCTCCACATCGCCATGGTGCGCTGGCTGACCGGCGGCGTCTGCCTGATCATGAGCATCCAATTCCTCACGGCGTTCCCGCCCTCGCTGTTTGAAACCCAGCTGCTGGTGGCTTCTTTCGCCGGGCTGGCCGTCGGCGCGCTGCGCCCGCTCAGCTGGATCTGGGCGGCGGCCTGGTCGCTGGCGCTGGCGGCCGGCGCCGGGCTGGGCGTCGCGCCGCAGCGCCTGTGCGATCTGCACCCGGCGCGCTTCGACGAGCTGTGCCTGCTCCCGCTGCCCGGGACGGTTCGCCTGGCCCGCAGCCTGGGCGAGGCTGACACGGCGGCGGCCTGTGCCTGGCTTTTGGCGCTCGCCGGCCA
>DASWWB010000168.1:0-6049 GCA_036406115.1 Herpetosiphonaceae bacterium | reverse complement strand
CATGCATGGTACCCACCAACCAAACAGCCAAACCGACTATGCGCGTGCATTCGGGGGATGCAAGGGGGCATGCCCCCTTGCGCTCCTCCCGCGAGGGAGGCGGGGGAGGGCAAACCCCGCCCCGGCAGGGGCAACCGGAGGGTCAAGAGGGAGCCCGCTCCCCGCTACCTCAGCAGCAAAAACGCGCTGACAAAGGCCGCCAGTCCGGCCGCCAGCCCCAGCCCCAGCCAGAGCCTGCTGGCCAGCGGCGAGGCGGGAGTGTCGCGCATCAGCTGGGCCCAGGCGACCAGCGACAGACCGAAGCCGCCCAGCGCCAGTCCCTCCAGCGGGCTGCGCAGGCCGAGCAGCAGCCCGCCCAGCGCCAGCAGCCCGCCGATCAGCCGCCCGGCGGTCGGATTGAGGCCGCCCAGCGGGGAGCCATGCGGAGTCAGAGGCATGCAGACCCTCCTTCGCGATAGGTGGTTACGTGGGGCGGGGACAAGCAATCATGGGGCCCAGGCGATCCGGAGCTGATCGCGCTCATCGTAGGAGTAGCGGGCGGAGAACGGTGGGGCGCCGGGGCTCATCGCCAGCACCTTGGGCAGCAGCACCGCCAGATCATCGACCAGATCGGCGGCGGGCAGGCGGTCGACCGGATGCCACTCCAGGCTGCCCTCGCCGCTGGCCGTCACGGCGCGGGAGGCGGCGCGCGCGGTCCAGACAAACATCAGGATGCCGGCGGGCTGCCCGGCGTCGATCTGAACCATGCCGCGCAGCGCCAGCTCATCGACCTGGAGCCCGGTCTCCTCGGCGATCTCGCGGCGGGCGGCGCTCAGCACATCTTCGTCGCGCTCGACGTGGCCGCCGACGCCGTTGAGCCGGTTGGGCCAGATCCGCTTGGTCGGCGCGCCGCGCAGCAGCAGCACCGCGTCGCCCGCCTCGTCGCTGACGCGGATGAAGCACAGCACGCGCGGAATCACCTGCCAGCGCTGGAGGTGGGTGGCGATGCCCTGGTCGCCGGCGCCCATCAGACGCCGACGCTGCGGGCTCGGGTCAGGCCCATCACCGCCTCGGGCAGGTTGGGATCGAGCCGGTAGGCGGTCTCGTAGGCCGCGAGCGCGTCCTGCGGGCGGCGCAGCTCCAGCAGGCACTGGCCCTTGCCGCACCAGGCCCGGGGATCGCGCGGATTGAGCTGGAGCGCGTCCTCGAAATGCTTGATCGCGTATTTCGCCTGGTTCTGGGCCAGCACCGCGCGGCCGAGGCTGACATGGGTCTGTGGGTCGTTGGGATCGAGCCGCACTGCTTCCTTGTAGGCCGCCTGGGCCTCCTTGGGCAGGGCCAGCGCCTCGTAGACTCGGCCGCGGCCGAGCCAGGCCCGCCGCTCCTTGGCGTTGACGACGATCGCCTGGTCGAAGGACTCCAGCGCGTCCTTGAGCTGATAGAGGTGTTCGTGGGCCTCGCCGAGCATCACCCACAGCCGGATGAGATCGTCGCGCTCCGGTTCGAGCGAGAGCGCCTGATTGAAGGTCCGCAGCGCGTCGTCGTAGTGGATCATCGACAGCAGGCACTGGCCCATGTTGATCCAGTAGGCGGCTTTCTTGGGATGCAATTCAGTGGCGCGGCGGAAGCATTTGAGCCCCAGGCCGTTCTCCTGGAGCGAATAGTGGGCGATGCCCTTCTCGTTCCACTCCGCGGCCTCGGCCTGCTCGGTCGCGTCCTTGGAGGGCGCGGGCCGCGGCAGCTCCTCGCCGATGTGGTACTTGCGCAGCCACTGGAGATCGGCCTCCAGCTCGTTGAAGCTCTGGTAGCGGTCCTCGGGCTTCTTGGCCAGGCAGCGCAGCAGGACGTGGTCGCAGCCGCGGCGCAGGCTGGGGCGGACCTCGGAGGGCGTCGGCGGCGGCACGTTGCAGTGCAGGTGGGTCAGCTCCTCGACCGTCGCGGCGCGGAACGGCAGGTCGCCGACCATGATCTCGTAGAGCATCACGCCCAGGGCGTAGATATCGCTCCAGGTGCCCAGCGGCGTGCCGGGGACGCGCTGCTCGGGCGACATGTAGGGCTGCGAGCCGCCGAACAGATCGCTGGCGTGGGTGACAATCTTGGGCGCCTGGTGCTGCTGCTGGTCGGTGCTGTTGCTGGCGCGCCGCGTCACCGCCTGGGCCAGGCCGAAGTCCGTCACCTTGGCCACGCCTTCGGGCGTGATCATCACGTTGTCGGGCTTCAGGTCGCGATGGATGATCGAGCAGTGATCGTAGGCGTATTGCATGCCCCAGCAAATCTGGATGGCGAAGTCGATGATATGGCTGAAGCGCAGCCGGCCGCGTTTCATCAGCTCGCGCAGCGACTGGCCTGCCACGAACTCCAGCACGATGTGCGGCCGCCCGGCGATCGTCAGGATCCTGGTGGCCTGGACGATGTTGGGATGGGTGCCGAGCCGCATCCAGACCTCGGCCTCGCGGGTGAAGTTCGCGATCGCGCTTTCCATCCAGGTGAACTTCTTCTGGAAGGTTTTCAGGGCCACCGTCTGCTCGGACGTCAGGTCGCGCGCGATGTAGACCAGCCCCATGAAGCCCCGGCGCACGTTGCGCACCAGGTAGCGCTGGTCGATAATGTCGCCCTCTTTGAACTCAATCCCTTTGAGATTGCCATGTCCCTCGGGCTTCGAGCGCAGTTTATCCAGCAGTGCCACGGGCCACCTCGCTACATTCCGCCGACGTTCCCGGCAGCCACCGATGGCTGCCGCTGATCCCGGACGATCGCCCCCGCCTCCTCGCTCAGCGCATCTAGCACCCGCTCCCGGTGCTTGGGCAGAAACTGCTCGGTTGGCAGCGCGTCGGGCGCGAACCACTCGTTCAGATCAGCCTCATCAGATGCGACCATTGTACCACCAACGATTTTGCATTCAAATGTGAGCACGATTTCGTGCTTCTGGGGCTTGGAGTAGACCCCGATCAGCCGCCCGGCGACGACCTCCAGGCCGGTCTCCTCGCGCACCTCGCGCACCACGCCCTCCGTGACCGTCTCGTGCGGCTCCACGCCGCCGCCGGGCAGATTCCACCAGCCGCTGTCGGCGCGGCGCGACAGCAGGACCCGGCCCTGGTCGTCGCGGATGATCGCAAAGGCCCCCACCCGGTGGCTCGGCGGATGTTTGGCGGTCATGGCGTCCTCCCCGCTGGCTCGAAGGCCAGGATATCGATGCGCGATTGCTCCAGGACCACCCAGTCGCCGGCCGCCAGCCGCTCGGCGCCGAGCTGGACGGCCAGGCTTTCGCCGGTGACATTGGTCCGCAGGCCGATCGCGCCGAGGCCGATGTCGATCAACAGCTCGGTGTAGAGCGAATCGTAGCCGAGCTTGCGGTGCTGCTCCCAGGCCAGCACCTCGCTGATCCGCCCCCAGGCCGTCGGCGCCAGCATCAGCCCCGCGCCGGGCTGGGCCAATCCCTCCCGCCGCGCGCCCGCCGGCTGGAGCCGCAGCCGGCTCAGATGGAACACCAGCCGGGCCGTGCCGGTTGCGCCAAGCGCGCCGGAATCGACGCGATGGTGGCGGTCAGTCACCCCCAACAGCTGCCCGTCGATCTCCAGCACCAGCAGCGGCAGGTAGCGCCTGCCGTCCGGGTGGAGCCGGCCGGGCTGAATCTCGGCCAATCGCGCCGGCAGGCCGACCCGCTCAAGCCCCGGGAAGCGCACTAGGCGCCGCCCGCCGGCCGCAGCCGCTGGAGCCGGTCCGCCGCCGCCGCGATTGTCTCGGGGCGCTTGGCGAAGCAGAAGCGCGCCATCCCGGTCTGGTGGGCGTCGTGGTAGAAGGCCGAGGGCGGGATGGCGGCGACGCCGATCTCGCTCGTCAAGTAGCGGCAGAAGGCCACGTCATCGTCCCAGCCGAAAGGGCGGATGTCAGCCATCACAAAATAGGTGCCGGCTGGCGGCGCAACGCCGAAGCCCGCCGAGCGCAGCGCCGCGACCAGCTCGTCGCGCCGCGCCGTGTAGAAATCCAGCAGCTCGCGCTCGTAGGCGGCGCCGGCGTCCAGGGCGGCGGCCATGGCGGATTGAAACGGCGTGGCGGTGGCGAAAGTCATGAACTGATGGACCCGGCGCAGCGCGGCGGTCAGCTCGGGCGCCGCCACCACATAGCCGACCTTCCAGCCGGTCAGGCTGAACGTCTTGCCGGTGCTGCTGATCGTCAGTGTGCGCTCCCACATCCCGGGCAGCGTGGCGATCGGCACATGGGCGGCGCCGTCGAACACCAGCCGCTCATACACTTCGTCGCTGATCACCAGCAGGTCGTGCTCGCGCGCCAGCCCGGCGATCGCCTCCAGCTCGGCCCGGCCGAAGACTTTGCCGACAGGATTATGGGGCGTGTTGAGGAGAATCGCCCTGGTGCGCGGCGTCACCGTGGCCCGCAGCTCGTCGAGCGGCAGCGCCCAGTCGGGCTCGGCCAGCCGGACGAAGCGCGGCGTGCCGCCGGCCATGGCCACGTCGGGCGGATAGGCGTCATAGAACGGCTCGAAGACAATCACCTCGTCGCCCGGATCGACGACCGCCAGCACCGCCGCCAGCAGCGCCTCCGTCGCCCCGCTGGTGACCGTGATCTCGGCCTCGGCGTCCAGCTCGCGGCCGTGGTGACGGAGCCAGGAGCGCGCCACCGCCTCGCGCAGGGGGCGCAGGCCGTGGCTGGGGGCATATTGGTTGAGGTCGGCGTCGATCGCCGCGACCGCCGCCCGCTTGACGAACTCCGGCCCGGCGAAATCGGGGAACCCCTGGGACAGATTGATCGCCTGGTGGCGCGCCGCCAGGGCGCTCATCTCAGTGAAAATCGAGGTGCCGACGTCGCGGATCCGCTCCGCCATTCGCTGTCGCATGCGCTGCTCCCGGGATGCAACGAGATTAACAACTATTATAGCCTAAGGCTCTGGGCGCCTCCAGCCAGAATTATGTCATGCCTGGCGGCGCCCAGTATACTATGGATTATCGTACCGCTAGCGGGCCGGGCCGGTGATCACCACTTTGCCCTGGCGGCCCGGCGCGTTGGAGCGCTCCAGCATCCCGGCGATGTCGCTGAGATCGAAGGCGCTGTCGATCGGCGAGACCAGCGTCCCGTCGGCAAACAGGCGGGTCAGGGTGGCGATCACGCCCGCCACATGCTCCGCCGGCCGGTGCTGGAGCCAGCGCACCAGCCAGAAGCCGCGCACCACGGCCTCGGTGAAAATGATCCGCCCGTCGATCTGGATCGGTTCTTGGCTCAGCAGGCCATAGATGATGCAGACGCCGCGCGGCGCCAGGTTGGCGACGACCTCGGTGCCGACCCGGCCCGAGACTGCGTCGATCGCGTACTTGAAGCCCTTGCCGCCGGTCAGCTCCTTGGCGCGCTGGCTGAGGTCCTCGCTGTCGGTGGCGATCACCGCCGCCGCGCCCAGGTCCAGCAGCTCCTGCTTCTGCTCGTCGCGCCGCACCGTGGCGATCACCTTGAAGCCCTTGTGGGCCGCCAGCTGGAGCATCGCCCGGCCGAGGTGCGAGGCGCCGGCCGTGACCAGCACCTGCTCGCCCGGCTTGAGGTCAAACTCCTCGAAGGCCAGGATCCAGGCGGTCAGGTAGTTGACCCAGGCCGTGGCGGCCTGCTCGTCGCTGACGCCGGGCGGCGTTTTGATCAGCCACTGCTGGTCGATCGCCGCCAGCTCGCGCCAGGTGCCCTCGTGGGGCGGCACGGCGCCCAGCAGCAGCGTCACCCGGTCGCCGGCCTGGAAGCCGCTGACCCCGTCGCCGACCCGCTCGACGACGCCGGCGCCCTCGTTGCCCGGCACCGCCGGCAGCGTGGGCCGCACGCCGTAGACGCCCATCACCGTGTAGAGATCCGAGGGATTGACCGAGCGCGCGGTCAGGCGCACCAGCACCTGCCCCGGGCCGGGCTCGGGATCCGGCAGCTCCTCCAGCCGCAGCACCGCCTGCGGGTCGCCGAACTCATGGAACCGAAGCGCTTTCATGCCACCTCCGTTGCAAAAGCGAAACCGGCCTGATCGTAGGCGGGCGGCGGCATTGTGTCAACCGGGGGAAACAAGGGGTCAGGGATCAGGGGCCAGGAT
>DASWWB010000167.1:0-2157 GCA_036406115.1 Herpetosiphonaceae bacterium | reverse complement strand
TCGTTTGATTATACGGATAAAGACGGGGCGGTGACAAAAAGAATGATCGAGCCCTATGAGCTGCACTTCAGCGAATCGAGCTGGTACTTGAAAGGATTCTGTTTGCATCGGCAGGGATCTCGAACATTCAAGGTGTCGCGGATCGATCATTTGAGGATGGATCAGCGCACGTTTGCTGCCAGGGTCGATTGGCCGGAGCAAGAGCGTGAAGGGAGATATCTTCCGCAGTTTGTCACGATCAAAGCATGGATATCGCTGAGCATAAAAGATCAAATCATCGAAAGATACGGTCGGAAAAGCATTGAAGATCATCATTCCGGGCATCTATTGGCAACGATCTATGTCCCGCAAAATCCTGCGGGATTTCAATTGCTAGCAAGCTTCGGCACGCAGCTGAAAATCATCGAGCCGCAAACCTACGTTGAGGATTTTCGTCATTATTTATATCAAATGATGGAGCATTATCCTTGATCGGGGCTTATTGATCAGATTATCGCACGCATATCAATCGATCTGGCATCGAATCTACAACGTGTGCGTCAAATAGCCCTCGCCGTCGGGTGAGGGCTATTTGACGCGAATCATCCCAGCCTAGGTCGCCGGCTTGCCGGTCGCGGGCCAGCAGCGCATAGACCGCGATATCGACCGGGCGGCCGTCGTTGAGCCAGCCGTCGCGGCGCATTCCGTCGAAGCTGAAGCCGAGCCACCCGCCCGCTTGGCGTTGTCAATCGCCCGAAAAGCCGGTGAACACGATTTCGGCCGGCGCGTCCCCGTCGAAGACCACCACGTAGACGCCGGCGCCCTTGTCGCGCAGCTGCTGCACCGGCTCCAGCCGCTCGAGGACCAGCTCATAGGTCGGGCGGTCCGTGCCCAGGATCGCCATCGCCTCGGCGCCGGTCAGGGGCGACACCGTGCCGAAACGGGCGGAGCTGGCGGCGAACCATGCTTGCTGGTCAGCCTCATCCGCGCTTGCAGGAAACTCCGATACGGGCGGGAGCTCCGCGACGACGCGATCCACATCGAGGATCGAGTTCGTTCCCTCCTCGCCGTTCCAATCGATCCACTCCTGGATGGTCGTCGGCTCCTCCAAGGCTTGGAGCCGATCGAACTCGACGCGATATTCCGCCAGCTCCGCCGCATCCAGATCCTCCGGCGGCAGGAATTCGGCGAACTCCATATCACGCCACCAAGGGTCGCCCTTGAGGAACGCCCCGTGCTCGAACACCAGCTGGCGCAGCTCGTCGAGCGCGCGCTGGATATCCTGCTGGTAGGGCACCCGATAGGCCCATCCCGATGCTCCCATCGCATCCTCCCTCGATTGATGGGCGCCTGCCACGTCGGGGCGCCCGCATCTCCTTGGCAGTATAGCAAATGCTGCCGCTGTTGACGGCTGATCGCTGCTGTAATAGGATTGCCGCAGCCGTTTCCACCCTTCTTTACCCAGCTCCTCCTGAATAAAGAAAGGTCGCATGAAACCCGCAGCTTTCGACTATTTCGCCCCCGAGACCGAGGCCGAGGCGCTGGCTCTGCTGGCCCGCCACGGCCCAGACGCCCGCCTGCTGGCCGGCGGCCAGAGCCTGGTGCCGCTGATGAACGCCCGCGCGCTCAGGCCGGCGGTGCTGATCGACCTCAACCGGCTGCCAGGGCTGGCCGGCATCGCGCTGGCGGACAACGGCGACCTCGTGATCGGCAGCATGACCCGCCAGCGCGCGCTGGAGCGCGAGCCGCTGGTCCGCCGCGAGTTGCCGGCCCTGGCCGAGGCCCTGCCCTGCGTCGGCTTTCCGCAGACCCGCAATCGCGGCACGCTGGGCGGCTCGCTGGCCCACGCCGATCCCGCCGCCGAGCTGCCGGCCCTGGCGCTGGCCTACGGCGCTAGCCTGCGCATCCGCAGCGCCCGCGGCGAGCGGGCGATTCCCGCCGCCGAACTATTCGTCGGCTCGTTCGCCACCACCCTGACCCCCGACGAGCTGCTGGCGTCGATCAGCTTTCCCGCTGCCGGCAGAGCCGGCGGCGCCGCCTTCGCCGAGACCGCCCGCCGCCAAAGCCACCGCGCCGAGGCCGGGGCGGTCGCCCGGGTCGAGCTGGCCGCCGATGGGACGATCGGCGCCTGCGAGCTGACGCTGTTCGGCGTCGCCGACCGGCCAGTCGCGCTGCCCG
>DASWWB010000166.1:0-14716 GCA_036406115.1 Herpetosiphonaceae bacterium | reverse complement strand
CTGGTCGGTGGCGGCCTCGGCGAGGTCGGACAAGCCCTGGTCGATCGCATCATCCAGCAAAAACGGGTAGAGCTCGAAGACGCGGCCCAGCTCGGCCTGGCTGCGGGCGTCCTGCAAGGCGATGATCGCCGCAGCCAGCGCCGGCACTTCGTCGTCCTCATCGGTGCCGATCGCATCGCCCAGGGCCTCGACCGCTGACTGCGGCCGGGGCACGAGCTGCGCGACCGCCGCCGCCACCCCGCCCAGCCCGGCCTCGGCCTGGACCTCGCCCAGGTAGGGCAGCTGAGCCTCGCGCGGCAGTGCGCCGATCAGCGCCCAGAGCAGGCCTTGGGCCAGCTCCTGCCACTCGTCCTCGGCCAGGCCGCGCGGCGCGCCGAACAGCACGGCGCGGGCGAGCCGGTCGTGGTAGAGCAGCGGGGCGTCGACCACGCCGGACTGGCCGCAGTGCGGGCAGCTCGTGTCGTGGAGCGAGACCTCGCGCACGGCTTGGGCCAGATCGGGCCGCTCCTCGGCGTCGACGATCACCCAGGTTTCGTGGCTGAACGGCTGCTGGCAGGCGGGGCAGACCAGCTCGTAGGGCTGGCTGAAGGAAATCGCCATCTCACTGCTCTTTCAAGGCGCGCACATGGCGCAGAAAATCCAGCAGGTCCTCGCGCTCGTCGGCGGCGGCCCGCTCGCTCAGCCGCTCCAGCAGCCCGTCAAGCGCCCGGTGGCGCTCGACCGGCAGCGAGAGCCGGGCGGCGTAGACCTCCTGCGGATCGACGGCGTCGAGCGTGGCGCGCAGGGCCGGCATGACCGCCAGCTCATCCTCGGCCAGCGGCGCCAGCCCATCGAGGGCGTCGGCCAGGGCGGCGCGGCGGCTTTGCAGCGTGGTGCGGAAGCGACTGAGCAGCGCGCGCTGCTCGACGGCCTTGCGCGAGCGCTCGTGCTCGCCGGCGGCCCGCGCCTGGGCGATGATCTCCTCCAGCGCTTCGTCAGCCTCGGGCCGCATCAGCAGCGTGCGGGATTTGATCAGCACCCGCTGGAAGCTGTCGCCGTCGGGGGCGGCGATCAGCTCCTCCAACGCCGCATGGAGCTGCTCGATCAGCGGATCGGGCGGCAGTTCGGCATTGCGCAGCAGGTGGCGCAGCCCGTCGATCTCCGGCGCCAGCTCCAGGCTGGCCAGATAATCCGGCGGCTGCTCGTCGCCGTAGCTGTCGGCCAGCAGCCCGTGCAGCTGCTCGGCCAGCTCGCGGACGGCCTGCTTGCTGCCGACCGACAGCGGCACCGCCAGCACTGCCTGCTGGCGCGCGGGGTCGTGGTAGAGCAGCGGGGCGCCGACTTTGCCGGCGGCGCCGCAGGCCGGGCAGCGCGCCTCGTGCAGCGTGTCGGCGAGCAGCGCGGCCTTGAGATCCGGCCGCTCGGCGGCGTCGAGGATAATCCAGACCGGCGCCGACCACTCGGCGGCGCAGGACGGGCAGGTGAGATCGGTCGTTTCCTGGAGCGAATGAGCCATCCTGGTTCCCTATGCGGATCGCCAGGGCGCGGGGTGCCGCAGCCCTGGCGACGAAAGCGTGTCTGTGCGTTTAACTCCGGGGCTGCGGCTCCGCCGTCCCGCCGGACGCGGCGGCCTCGGCCTGGCGGCGCTTCTCCTCCTCGACCAGCACCCGGCGCAGCACCTTGCCGACCTGGGTCTTGGGCAGCTCGGCCAGGAACTCGACCGCCGTCGGCACCTTGTAGGGCGCCAGGTTCTCCTTGCAGAAGTCGCGGATCTCCTTGGCGGTGGCCTCCTCGCCGGGCTTGAGCACCACGTAGGCCTTGACGGTCTCGCCGCGGTAGGTGTCGGGGATGCCGGCGACAGTCGCCTCCAGCACCTTGGGATGCATGAACAGCACCTCCTCGACCTCGCGCGGGACGATGTTGTAGCCGGAGGCGATGATCAGATCTTTCTTGCGATCGACGATGTAGCAGTAGCCGTCCTCGTCGGTGCGCACGATGTCGCCGGTCTTGAGCCAGCCGTCCTCGGTGATCGTCTTGGCGGTCTCGTCGTCGCGGCCCCAGTAGCCCTTCATCACCTGCGGCCCCTTGAGCAGCAGTTCGCCCTCGCGCTCGGAGCCGACCGGCAGATCCTCGCCGCTCTCCAGATCGACGACCCGGATCTCGACGTCGGGGAAGGGCACGCCGATCGAGCCCGACTTGCGGGTGCCGTAGATCGGGTTGCAGTGGGTCACGGGCGCGGCCTCGGTCAGGCCGTAGCCCTCGACCAGCCGGCCGCCGGTGATCTCGCCGAAGCGCTCCTGCACCTCCATCGGCAGCGCGGCCGAGCCGCTGATGCAGGCTTTGATCGATTTGAGATCGTATTTGTCGACATCTTTATGGTTGATGATGCCGATGTAGAGCGCCGGCACGCCGGGGAAGACCGTCGCCTTCTCGTGGTGCAGGGCCTCCATCACCACATCGACCGGCCGCGGGTTGGGCAGGATGATCATCTCGGCGGCCTTGGAGACCGCGAAGCACATGCCAACCGTCATGCCGTAGACGTGGAAAAACGGGATGGCGCACATCACGCGCTCGCGCGCCTGCTCCAGGCCCGGCATCCAGTGGCCGATCTGGATCGTGTTGGCGATCAGGTTGTGATGGGTCAGCATCGCGGCTTTGGGCGCGCCGGTCGTGCCGCCGGTGTACTGGAACAGCGCCACGTCGTCGGGCTCGATCGCCGCCGGCGGCGGGGCGGGCGGGTAGTCGGCCATCAGGTCGCCGAACAGGAACGTCGTGGCGTCGGGCTCGACCTCGACCCAGTCGGGCTCTTTCTGCTGCGCCCGGCGGACCAGCATGCTGGCGGGGAAGGCCAGCGTGTCGTAGACGTGGGTCACGATCACGCGCTTGAGCCTGGTCTCGGCCTGGATTTCGCGCAGGCGGGGGGCGAACAGATTGAGCAGGATGATCGTCTCGGCGCCGGAGTCGTCGAGCTGGTGGCGCAGCTCGCGGGGCGTGTAGGTCGGGTTGATATTGACCACCACCGCGCCCAGGCGCAGGGCGCCGAAGAAGGCGATGACAAACTGGGGCGAATTGGGCAGCATCACGGCGATCCGGTCGCCCTTGCGCACGCCGAGGGCGTGGAGCGCGGTGGCGAAGCGGTCGGCGGCCTCTTTGAGCTGGCGGTAGGTGAGCTTGCCGCCCATCGCCACCCGCCCGCCGGCGACATATTTGAGAACAAAGTTGGTTGCGATGTTGGTCGGGTGGTTGCGGGCGGCCTCGTCCAGCAGCGCGGGCAGCGGCGTCGCCGGGTACTCAAGGGCGTGGGGGACGGATGCCTCGTAGTGTCGCAGCCATGGTTTGTCCATTGAAAACTCCATTCTCAAACGTGGCGCCGTTGCCAATGATGTGTTCACTGGAGAGGAGTCGCCGTCGCCGGGGCGCGCTGCATGCGCCGGGGCTGGTGGTGGGGCGGCCGGGGGCTATTCGCTGGCGGCAGCCTCGTTCAGCCAGCCGCGCTCCTGGGCGATAAATTTGATCGTCGCGTCGTCCGGCGGATACAGGCCGGCGGCCTGGTAGGCGTAGGCCAGCAGCGCCGCGCCGCCGATCAGCCCGACCACCGCCCCCGCCAGAAATGCCAGCACGGCTCCTAATCCACGCATAATGGTCTCCTTCGCGCGCCGCCGCGCAAGGCCTCCGCGCGGCTCCCGGGCATGATAATGCATAGCGGCATAGGCCGTCAAATAAGGGGCGCTGGCCGCGCGGGCTCTTTTTGCCGCTGGCGCGGGGCTCATCTATCCCCGCTCCCTTGGGGGGTTTTGCTCCTGCCGGAGCGGGGGTTCGCTCTCCCCCCGCCTTGGGTTTGCTCCTGCCGGAGCGGGGGTTCGCTCTCCCCCGCCTTGGGTTTGCTCCTGCCGGAGCGGGGTTCGCCCTCCCCCCGCCCTCCCTCGCGGGAGGGTGCGCAAAGGGGCATGCCCCCTTGCATCCCCCAAAGGCCGTGGGTGGGCGTTCTTTATGATCGGGCGCACAGAGCCGTCGCTGGGCGGGCGGATGTTTGCTTTTAGTGGTGAGGATGAGATGTTGTCCGTAGTTGATTGAGGCTTGGCGGGGTTGCGCACAGGGCCGTCGCTGGACGGGCGGATGTTTGCTTTAGCGGTGAGGGTGAGATTGTTGCCGTAGTTGCTTGGGATGCATGCAGCAGCAGACAATTCAACGCCTCCCGTCATCCTATCAAGCCAGCCGCAGCCGCAGTCACACCGAGATCAACCCAATCATCCCCCATCCCATCCCACCTCGCACGGAACTCCCCCGCCCCACAAACAGCACGCTCAACGCCGCCGCAAAAACCATGGTACCCGCCGACCGAACAAACACCAACGCCTCATCGCGTATCATCGGGGGTGCAGGGGGCAACGCCCCTTGCGCTCCTCCCGCAAGGGAGGCGGGGGAGGGCGCCCCCCACCCCGGCAGGGGCAAAACCCAACCCCGCGCCAGCGGCCCCACCCCCAAGCCAGGAGCAGGCGCCCGCGCCAAGCGGATAAAACGCAGGAAACCGCTTTCCACCCGCCCGCCGCGCAGGCGCCCCCGCCGGGCCCAGCCCCCTCCCTGCTACGGGCGATCGGCGGCCCGCCGCGCCTTAATCGCGCTTTGACTTCGCAGGGCAAATGGATTATAGTTTGAGCCACGCACGATACCGCTTTCATGGCTTTGATCAAGGCCGATTTGAATAGCACGAGGATGTCGCAATGCAGAAATTCGCACGCATCGCAGCGGTACTCTCCATCTCGCTGGCCACACTCGCGGCCTGCGGCGGCGGGGAAGCCACGACGGCACCAGGCGGAACCACTCCCGGCACCGGCGGAACCGGCGCCACCAACCTCACGGCCGGCGTCGCCATCTACAAGTTCGACGACACCTTCATGACCGCCGTCCGCAACGCCATCACCGACGCGGGCAAAGACAAGATCCAGGTCGACGTCGTCGACAGCCAGAATGCCCAGCCGACCCAGAACGACCAGGTCGATCTCTTTATCACGAAGAAGGTCTCGGTGCTGGCGATCAACCCGGTCGACCGCACCGCCGCCGGCGTGATCCTCGAGAAGGCCAAGACCGCCAACATCCCCGTCGTCTTCTTCAACCGCGAGCCGCTGCCCGAGGACATGGCGAAGTGGGACAAAGTCTACTACGTCGGCGCCAAGGCCGAGGAGTCCGGCACCATCCAGGGCCAGATCGCGGTCGATTACTGGAAAGCCCACCCCGAGGCTGACAAGAACAAGGACGGCAAGATCCAGTACGTGATGCTGAAGGGCGAGCCGGGCCACCAGGACGCTGAGCTGCGCACCGAGTTCTCGGTCAAGGCGATCACCGACGCCGGCCTCCAGGTCGAGAAGCTGGCCGAAGACACCGGCATGTGGGATCGCGTCAAGGGCCAGGAGAAAATGAGCGCATTCCTGGGCGCCAACGGCGACAAGATCGAGCTGGTGCTGGCTAACAACGACGACATGGCCCTCGGCGCCATCGAGGCGCTCAAGAGCCAGGGCTACTTCAGCGGCGATAAGTTCATGCCGGTCGTCGGCGTGGACGCCACCGCCCCCGCCCTCGAAGCCCTCAAGGAGAAGACCCTGGTCGGCACCGTGCTGAACGACGCCAAGAACCAGGGCAAGGCCACGATCGTCCTGGCCCAGGTGCTGGCCTCCGGCCAGGCCCCGACCAAGGACAACGTCGGCTACGACATCACCGACGGCAAGTACATCTGGGTGCCCTACAAGAAGATCACCGTGGACAACCTCCAGGACGCCCAGTAGGCCCTAGCGCCAAACCACCGCGGACGGGGTGCGGGTTTTCCCCGCGCCCCGTTTTCAATCCTCCCCTTTGCCCGGATGTGAGCGACAGCATGAGCACAAGCACTGAGTATCTCTTGGAGATGCGCAACATCAGCAAGGCCTTCCCCGGCGTCAAGGCGCTGGACGATGTGTCCCTGCTGGTGCGCCCCGGCACGGTCCATGCGCTGATGGGCGAGAACGGCGCCGGCAAATCGACGCTGATGAAGATTCTGTTCGGCCTCTACACCCCCGACGCCGGCGAGATCATCCTCGACGGCCAGCCCCGGCGCTTCGACAACCCGCGCCAGGCCCTCGACGCCGGCATCACGATGATCCACCAGGAGCTGCACCCCATCCCCCACCGCAATGTGATGGAAAATATCTGGCTCGGCCGCTACCCCCAGCGCCGCTTCGGCCCGATCGCCTTCGTCAACCACGCCAAAATGTACGCCGACACCAAGCAGCTGTTCGAGCGGCTCCAGATGCCGATCGACCCCGCCGCCCGCGTCGGCGATCTCTCGGTCTCGAACATCCAATCCATGGAGATCGCCAAAGCTGTCTCCTACAACGCCAAGATCATCATTATGGACGAGCCGACCTCGTCGCTGACCGAGACCGAGGTGGCGCACCTGTTCCGGATCATCAACAGCCTGCGCGAGCAGGGCGTGGCGATCATCTACATCTCGCACAAGATGGAGGAGATCCTCCAGATCGCCGACGAGGTGTCGATCATGCGCGACGGCACCCACGTCGGCACCTGGCCGGCCAAGGAGCTGACCACCAGCCTGATCATCAGCAAGATGGTCGGCCGCGACCTGACCAATCTCTTTCCGGACAAGACCAACCAGCCGGGCGAGGTGCTGATGCGGGTCGAGGGCCTGACCTCGCCGCTGCCGATGGCCTTCAAGAATGTCTCGTTCGAGCTGCGGCGCGGCGAGATCCTGGGCATCGGCGGGCTGGTCGGCGCCCAGCGCACCGAGCTGGTCGAGGCGATTTTCGGCCTGCGCCTGATGCAATCGGGCAGGATCGAGGTCGACGGGCGCCCGGTCACGATCGACTCGCCGATCGACGCCAAGCGCAACAAGATCGCCCTCCTGACCGAGGAGCGCCGCGCCACCGGCATCATCCCGACGATGTCGGTCGGCGACAATACGATCATCGCCAACCTGCGCCGCTACGCCAACGCCTTCAAGATGATCAACTTCCGGCGGGCGCGCAAAGATATCGAGGAGAACATCAAGCGGCTGCGGGTCAAGACGCCCAGCGCCCAGACGCTGATCGCCAATCTCTCCGGCGGCAACCAGCAAAAAGTGCTGCTGGCGCGCTGGCTGCTGACCGAGCCCGACATCCTGATCCTCGACGAGCCGACCCGCGGCATCGATGTCGGCGCCAAGTTCGAGATCTACTCATTGATGATCGAGCTGGCCAGCCGCGGCAAGGGCGTGATTATGATCTCCTCGGAGATGCCCGAGCTTCTGGGCGTGTCGGACCGCATCCTGGTGATGTGCGAGGGCCGCGTCTCCGGCGTGCTTGAGCGGGCCGAGGCCAACCAGGAAAAGATTATGGAGCTGGCAACCGCGTTCATGTAGCGCTTTGTGATTGAGGAGTGTCCCATGGAACAGACCGGCGACGCGCCGCGCAGACTCCCCGACGGCAAGGCCATCCGCAGCTTCTTGTCGCAAAACGCGATCTACCTGGTGCTGCTGGTGCTGATCATCGGCATCGCCATCCGCGACATCAACTTCCTGTCGCTGAGCAGCCTGCGCAACATTCTGATCAACAACTCGACCAAGCTGATCATCGCCCTGGGCATCGGCGGCATCCTGATCACCCGCGGCGTCGACCTGGCGGCGGGGCGCATGGTCGGCCTGGCGGCGGTCATCGCCGGCTCGATGCTGCAAACCGCCGAGTACAGCCGCCGCTTCTTCCCCGAGATGGGCCAGATCTCGATCGTGCTGCCGATCCTGCTGGCGATCGCGATCGCGGTGGCGCTGGGCGTCGTCAACGGCCTGATCGTCTCCAAGCTCAACGTGCCGCCGTTCATCGCCACCCTCGGCATGGCGGTGATCGTCTACGGCGCCACCTCGATCTATTTCGACCTGGACCCGAACAACTCGCAGCCGATCGGCGGCCTGCGGCCGGACTTCACTAGGCTTGGCACCGGCACGATCGGCTCGGGCGACTTCTCGATCCCCTATCTGGTGATCATGGCGGGCATCGTCACCGGGCTGGTCTGGGTCTTGTTCAACAAAACCACGCTGGGCAAGAACATGTACGCGATCGGCGGCAACCCCGAGGCGGCCAAGGTCTCGGGCATCAACGTGACCTGGAACCTGGTCTTCATCTACGCCCTGGCGGCCGGCCTCTACGGCTTCGCCGGCGTGCTGGAGGCGGCCCGCACCGGCGGCGCGACCAACAACTACGGCGTCAACTACGAGCTTGACGCGATCGCGGCCTGCGTGGTCGGCGGCGTCTCGACCTCCGGCGGCGTCGGCACGGTGCCCGGCATCGTCACCGGCGTGCTGATCTTCGGCGTGATCAACTACGGCCTGACTTTCATCAATGTCAATCCCTACTGGCAGCAGATCGTCAAGGGCCTGATCATCGTGGTGGCGGTGGCCTTCGACATCGCCAAATACTACCGGCGCAAATAGCCCGCGCCCGGCAGGCAGCGCTTGCGGCGCAAGATGGGAGACTCGATGGCTGAGCGACTTCCCCCGCTGATCGCGGCCCAGACCGTCCTGCCGGCGATCGCGGCCCCGATGTTCCTGGTCTCCGGCCCCGAGCTGGTCGCCGCCGCCTGCCTGGCCGGCGTGATCGGGGCCTTCCCCACGCCCAACGCCCGCACCAGCGAGATCCTCGACGACTGGATGGGCCGGATCGCCGGAGGCTTGGCCGAGGCCCGCGGCGCCGATCCTGCCCGCAAAGTGGCGCCCTGGGCCGCCAACCTGGTGGTCCACCGCTCCAACAGCCGGCTCCAGGCCGACCTGGACCTCGTGGTCAAGCACCGGGCGCCGATCGTGATCACGGCGCTGGGCAGCCCGGCGGCGGTGATCGAGGCGGTCCACGGCTACGGCGGGCTGGTCCTGGCCGACGTCAACTCGGTGCCGTTCGCCGCCAAGGCCGCAAAGTCCGGCGCCGACGGCCTGGTGCTGGTGGCGGCAGGCGCCGGCGGCCACACCGGCCAGCTGACCGGCTTCGCCTTCGTCGACGCGGTGCGCCGCTTCTGGGACGGGATCATCGTGCTGGGCGGCGGCATCGCCAGCGGCCGCGCCATCCGCGCCGCCCAGGTCCTCGGCGCCGATCTGGCCTACCTCGGCACCAGCTTCATCGCCACCGACGAGAGCCTGGCCCCGCCCGACTACAAAGCCATGGTCACCGCCGCGACCGCCGACGACCTGGTGCTGACCGCCGCCTTCACCGGCGTCCCCGCCAACATGCTCCGGCCCAGCCTCCTGCGCGCCGGCCTCGATCCCGCCGCCCTGGCCGCCGGCGGGCCCGTCAACTTCGATCAATCCCAGGCCGGCAACAAGCTCTGGAAAGACATCTGGGCCGCCGGCCAGGGCCTCGGCATGATCGACCGCGTCCAGCCCGCCGCCGCGCTCATCGCCCAGCTGCGCCGCGAG
The DNA here is from genome assembly GCA_036406115.1 of Herpetosiphonaceae bacterium. Taxonomy (GTDB): domain Bacteria; phylum Chloroflexota; class Chloroflexia; order Chloroflexales; family Herpetosiphonaceae; genus DASWWB01. Next base: position 5,313 of record DASWWB010000166.1, on the reverse strand, counting down.
TACGAGGCAGCGCTGGCGGCGGAGCGGGAGAATGCGTGGGGTTAGGGATCAGGGATCAGGGGTCAGGGGTCAGGGCCGGCGGAGGGAGGCAATGCGGTGGGAGAGGGCATGGAGGATCGACAGGAAGCGCCGCGCGCGCTGCGGCGCCGGTTCGGCGCTGGCGCTTCGTGTCTTTGGACCATCGCCGCATGGGCCGGCGTCTGCGGGCTCTGGGTCGCGCCCATCTTGATCGATTTAGCGCTCGGCGACACCGGATCACAGGAGCGCTATTACGAGTGGAGAGCGTTTTGGACGCCAGCCGCCCAAACGCTTTTTCGCAGCTGGCTGCTCGCCCTCGGCGCCTACGCTCTGCTGCGCGGAATCCGCCGCTGGCGCCCGCTCGATGTTCTCATCATCCTCGCCTGCATGCTGGCGACCTTCCTGTGGGTGACAAGCTACTCGTAGCCGCAAAGATCCACCCGCCCGCTCCCATCCCACCCCAACGCCAAACAACATCGCACCACCCGAAGCCGGAACCATCGAACATCCCGCCGCCGCACCCGCTCCCATCCCACCCCGGCGCCCTAAAGCATCGCGCCCCCACAAGCCGGGAGCATGGTACCCACAAACCGAGCCCAAACACCGCCTGAACGCGTACGTTTGGGGTTTGCAAAGGGGCATTGCCCCTTTGCGCCCCTCCCGCAAGGGAGGCGGGGGAGGGAGAAAACCCAGCCGCCAGGCGTAAAACCGCGCCGGCCGCGCCCAGGCCAAGACCAACGCTAGACAAGCCCCCGCCCCCTGGCGGATAATCCCCGCAAACCCGCTGCGAAGCGAAGGAGTGCCCCATGACCATCCGCAACGACGTGATCAATTTCGCCCTGGAGACCGAGTCCAACCCCTACCTGATGGGCGGCTACGCCCCCGTCGGCGATGAGATCGTCGCCGAGAACCTGGAGGTGATCGGCGAGATCCCGCGCGACCTCAACGGCCTCTACGTGCGCAACGGGCCGAACCCGCGCCACCAGCCGCAGGGCCGCTACCACTGGTTCGACGGCGACGGCATGCTGCACGCCGTCCGCTTCCACGACGGCAAGGCCTCCTACCGCAACCGCTGGATCCGCACCGAGGGCTTCGAGCGCGAGGCCCACGCCGGCAAGCCGCTCTGGACCGGCGTGATCGAGCCGCTGCGCGACAACCCGCGCGACATGCCGCTCAAGGACACAGCTAACACCGACATTGTGTATCACAACCAGAAGCTGCTGGCGCTCTGGTACCTGGCCGGCGATCCCTACGAGATCGATCCCGCGACGCTTGAGACCGTCGGCAAGACCGACTTCGGCGGCGGCCTGAAGGGCAAAGTCTCGGCCCACGCCAAGGCCGACGAGCAGACCGGCGAGCTGATGTTCTTCGACTACGGCCCGCGCCCGCCGTTCATGCGCTACGGCGTGGTGGCGCCGGACGGGACGCTCAAGCACTATGTGCCGATCGACCTGCCCGGGCCGCGGCTGCCCCACGACATGGCGATCACCCGCCGCCACTCGATCCTGCTCGACCTGCCGCTGATCAACGACCCCGAGGCGATGCGGGCCGGCCACCATAAAATCGTCTTCCAGCGCGACATGCCCAGCCGCTTCGGCGTGATCCCGCGCTACGGCGCCGGCGAAAGCATCCGCTGGTTCGAGGCCAAGCCCTGCTACATGTACCACACCATCAACGCCTGGGAGGAGGGCGACGAGATCATCCTCGACACCTGCCGGGTCAAGCGGCCGGTGCCGCAGGACGGGATCAGCGGGCGCTTGGAGCGCATGCTGGCCTACCTGCGGCTGGACGCCCAGCTCTACCGCTATCGATTCAACCTGCGCACCGGCGCCGTCAGCGAGGGGCCGCTGGACGACGACAACACCGAGTTCCCCACCCTCAACACCGCCGTGCTGGGCGCGCCCTCGCGCTACGCCTACAACGTCCACATCAACAGCGAGAAAACCCTGCTGTTCGATGGGATCTTCAAGTACGACACCGAGCGCGGGCGCCACGACGCGATCTGGTTCGGCGAGCACCGCTACGGCAGCGAGGCGCCCTTCGCGCCGCGCCCGCACGCGACCGCCGAGGACGACGGCTACCTGGTCAGCTTTGTCTACGACGGCCGCGAAAACCGCTCGGAGGTCGTGATCTACGACGCCCAGGATATCCGCCAGGAGCCGCTGGCCCGCGTCATCCTGCCGCAGCGGGTGCCGATCGGCTTCCACGCCTGCTGGGTCCCCGAGGAGAAACTGCCCGCCAGCGCCTGAACCGCCAGTTTTGCAACAAGCAAGGAGACCCGCATGCAGCTACGCTCGCCGGCCCTGATCGAGGAGTTCGCCGCCAAGGGATGGTGGGGGACCGACACCTTCAAGGATGTGCTGGAGCGCAACGCCGAGCGCGCGCCCGACGCGCTCGCCCTGGTCGACCCGCTCAACCGGGCCGAGGTGACCGACGGCCCCGCCCTACGCCTGACCTGGGGCGAGCTGAATGATCGGGTGCGGCGGCTGGCGCGAGCGCTCATCCGCCAGGGCGTGGCCAAGGACACGATCATCGCCGCCCAGCTGCCCAACACCGTCGAGCTGGCCGAGCTGTACCTGGCGGCCTCGCACCTGGGCGCGATCGTCAGCCCGCTGCCCTGGCAGTACCGCGAGCACGAGCTGCGCATGCTGATCCCGCAGCTCGCCGCCAGCCATGTCATCACCGCCGCGCGGATCGGCCACCACCAGCACGCGGCCATGTTCGCCGCCCTGCGCCCCGAGCTGCCCTCCGTCCAGTCGATCCTGGCCTACGGCGACGGGCTGCCCGAGGGCGTGACGGGGCTTGACGCGCTCCTGGCAGAGGAGTATGAGTCTGACACGCTGGCCGCCTACGCCGCCGCAACCAAGGTGGACGCCAACGACCTGATCACGATCTGCTGGACATCCGGCACCGAGGGCCGGCCCAAGGGCGTGCCGCGCTCATACAACGACTGGTGGGTGCCGGCGCTGGGCACGATCGACGGCGCCGAGCTGCGCGAGGGCGCGGTGGTCCTCAATCCCTTCCCGCTGACCGCGATGGGCGGCATCGGCGGCATGTTCTGCGTCTGGCTCCAGATCGGCGGCACGCTGGTCCAGCACCATCCGTTCAGCCTGCCGGCGTTCCTGCGCCAGATCGCCGCCGAGCGGGTCGAGTTCACGGTCGCCCCGCCGGTGCTGCTCAATATGCTGCTGCAAAACGCCGCCCTGCTGGAGCAGGCCGACATCAGCTCGCTCAAGGTGATCGGCTCCGGCGCCGCCCCGCTCTCGCCCTGGATGGTCAAGGCCTGGCAGGAGCAGTACGGCATCCCGGTGATCAACTATTTCGGCTCCAACGAAGGCATCACGATCGTCGGCAGCCACCGCGACATCCCCAATCCCGAGACGCGGGCGGTGCTGTTCCCGCGCTTCGGCGCGCCGGACCAGCGCTGGAACAACCGCGTCGCCGGCTGGATGGAGACCAAGCTGGCCGCCGCCGACGGCAGCCCGATCACCGAGCCTGGCCAGCCCGGCGAGCTGTGCGTGCGCGGCCCGGCGGTCTTCGCCGGCTACTACAACGCCCCCGAGATCACCGCGCGCTCGTTCGACGCCGACGGCTTCTACCGCACCGGCGATGTTTTCGAGCTGGCGGCCGAGGGCGGCGAGGATCGCTTCTACCGCTTCGCCGGCAGGCTCAAGGATATTATCATCCGCGGCGGCATGAATATCTCGGCGGAGGAGATCGAAGGGCTGCTGCAAGGCCATCCGGCGATCGCCGAGGTGGCGATCGTGGGCTACCCCGACGCGCTGATGGGCGAGCGGATGTGCGCCTGCGTGGTGCCGCGCCCCGGCCAGGACGTCACGCTCAGCGATCTGGTCGGCTACCTGCGCGACCAGCAGATCGCATCCTTCAAGTATCCCGAGCGCCTGCTGCTGCTGGAGACCATGCCGCGCAACCCGATGGGCAAGATCATCAAGCAGGCCCTGCGCGAGCAGAACGCCATCCCCTGATCCCGTTTCGGGCCAAAAATCAGCGCGGGGCGGCCGGATGGATCATCCGGCTGCCCCGCGCCTTGTCCGCCCCTAGCGGCCGACCTGGGCCAGATAGACTTTGTGGAGCCCGGCGCCGGGCCAGAAACCGCCCTCCAGCGCGTACTGGCCGCCGGCGAGCCTGCCGGCGTCGGCCTGGCCGATCGTGCCGTTGAGCGCGTAGCGCCCGTCGGCGCTCCTGCTCTCGCCGCCGCCGCCGCCCACCACCCAGCGGAGCATGCTGTAGCCCGTCGCCTGGGCGAACACCAGCTCGGCGGACACCGCCAGCGCCGCCAGCGCCAGCGCCGCCCCCATCCACCATCGCATGCGCTTTGGCATCGCGAACCTCCCTGCGGCGCCCGCCGCCTGTCGTTTGTTGGATGCGCTCATCGGATCAGATTCTCAGGGCTCGGGGCGATGGTCTGGATCACATAGCCGGTCGCGCCGGAGCTGGGCGCGCCGGTTGCGGTGCTGCCGCCGTTGCCGCCGCTGCCGCCAGCCGCGCCGCCGCCGCCGCCGCTGTTGATGGTGGCACCAGTGCCGGCGTTGGCGCCGGCCGGGCCGCCGTTGGCCTGGGCGGCGCCAGTCACCGAGATCGACGGTGCGAGCAGATGGACAACGCCGCCGCCGCCGCCGCCGCCGCCGCCGTCAGTGTTGCCGCCGTTGCCGTCGAAACCGCTGGCGCCGGCGCCGCCGTTGGCAAGAACACTGCCGTTCAGGGTCAGCGTGCCCTTGCAAAGCAGCACGACCACGCCGCCGCCGCCGCCGCCAGCGCCGACGATACCCAAGCCGGCAGTATTGGGATTGACGCCGGCCTGGCCGTTGGCCTGGACGATGCCGCCGGCGAAAACCCTGATCGCGCCCTGGGCGTAGATCGCGAACGCGCCCCCGCCCGCGCCCCCGCTGTTGGTCGCCGGGCGCGCGCCGCCGCCGCCGCCGTACAGTTCAGGCTCCACCAGCGCCGCCGCCTGAAGCAGCGCCAAGCCGACGCCGCCCTGGACCGAGGCCGCCGGGGCCATCGCGATGCCCTGGTGCGGGCTGAACGTGCCGTTGTCCTGGGCGGCCGGCAGCACGGTGACCGTGCCGCTGATCGCCACCGAGCCGGTTGCCCGCAGCACAGTGCCGCTTGGCACGATCAGCGTGCCGGCGATCGTGATGTTGGTGAACTGCAAATTGGCCTTGCCCGCCAGCGAGTTCACGCCGGCCACGGTGCTCAGGTCCAGCGTGTTGCCGACGCTCACCGTCAGCGCGCCCGCCGAGCCGTCGCCGTACGCGCCGCTGGCGCCGCTCG
>DASWWB010000165.1:0-3037 GCA_036406115.1 Herpetosiphonaceae bacterium | reverse complement strand
CGCTGCCACTTGGCGCAGGGCCGGCCGCAGCTCGCCCGCGGCTACCTGGGCGACGCCCGCTACGCCTACGAGCGCTGGGGCGCCGCCGCGATCGTCGCCAGGCTCGACCGCGAGTTCGGCGAGCTGTTCGCCGCCCGCCAGCCCGAGCCCGGACGCGGGCCGACGCTCACGCGCACCAGCGTCACGTCGACCACCGGCGGCGCTGCCGGCCGCTCGCTCGACCTGGCGACCGTCACCAAGGCTTCGCGCGCGATCGCCGGCGAGCTGGTCCTCGGCCAGCTCCTCAGCCGCCTGATGCAGATCATGCTGGAGAACGCCGGCGCCCAGCGCGGCGCGCTGCTGCTGGAGGACAAGGGCCGCCTGCTGATCCAGGCCTACGGCGAGATCGACGCCGAGCCGGCCGTGCTCCAGGCCCTGCCGCTCGACACGCCGGCCGGCGCCGGGCTGGTGTCGGCGGCGATCGTCAACTACGCCGCCCGCACCCGCGAGCCGCTGGTCCTCGCCGACGCCGGCGCCGAGGGCGGCTGGACCCGCGACCCGCACGTCCGCGAGCGCCGCGCCCGCTCGGTCCTCTGCATTCCGCTCATCAACCAGGGCCGGCTGGCGGCGCTGGTGTACCTTGAGAACAATCTGACCGCCGGCGCCTTCACCGAGGACCGGGTCGAGCTGCTGACGCTGCTGGCAGGCGAGGCGGCGATCTCGCTGGAGAACGCCCGGCTCTACGCCAACCTGGAGCACCTGGTCGAGGAGCGCACCGCCGAGCTGCGCCAGGCCAATCAAACCCTGCGCGCGCTCACCGACCGGCTGCAAAGCGAGCTGGCGCTGGCCCAGACCATCCAGCGCAGCCTGCTGCCGGCCGGAGCGCCGGACTGGCCGGGCGCCGAGGTCGCCAGCCACACCCAGGCCGCCCGCGAGGTCGGCGGCGATTTCTTCACCTATCACACGCTGGGTGCCGGCCGCCATGTCGTGGCGGTCGGCGATGTCTCGGGCAAGGGCATGCCGGCGGCGCTGCTGATGGCCGTCAGCCTGGCCTCGCTCCAGGCGGCGGTCAGCCCGGAGCTGGGGCCGGCGGCGCTGCTGGGCCGGCTCGACGAAGCGCTGCGGCCCTACACCGCCAGCTCGCGGCTCAACTGCGCCCTGTGCTACGCCGAGTTCGCCGACGGCGAGCTGGTCGTGGCCAACGCCGGCTGCATCCCGCCGCTGATCCGCCGCGCCGGGGCGCCGGAAGGCGTCGCCACCGAGTGGGCCGAGGCCGGCGGCCTGCCGCTCGGCGTCGCGCTCGGCCGCGGCCTGGGCTACCGCGAGTCGCGCGTCGGCCTGCGGCCCGGCGATCTGGTGGTGCTGTCGAGCGATGGGATCGTCGAGGCGCAGAACCGCGCCGGCGAGATGCTGGGCTTCGAGCGCTTCGAGGCCCTGGTCGCCGCCGGGCCGGTCGCCGGCGCCCAGGCGCTGCTCAACTATCTGCAAGCCGCGCTGGCCGAGTTCATGGCCGGCGCCGAGCCGCACGACGACCTGACCCTCGTCGTGATCCGCTGCTGAGGGCCCGCCGATGTTTCGCCGCTTGCTCCGGGCCGCCCACCGCCTGTCGGCCCTGCTGCTCACCCTGCTGCTGGCGCTCCTCAACCTGCGCCTGGCCTGGCCCGCCGCCTATCCGCCCGCCGAGTCGTTGGCCGGCAGCGATGTGCCCCCGCAGCTGCGCCACCTGCGCGGCGCGCTCGACGCCGGCGCCGGCCAGCAGATGCAACGGCTCTTTCCCGAGGGCTTTTTCTTCAGCTACGCGCTCTACGGCCTGGCCTGGGTCGAGCTGGGCCTGCGCGAGGCCGAGGGCTCGCCCGGGCGCGCCGAGGCGCTGCGCGAGGCCAGATGGGCGCTCGCCAGGCTCGACACGCCCGACGGCACCCGCATCTTCAGCCCCAGCCTCGACCCGCCGCTCGGCGTGTTTTTCAACGGCTGGGCCTCCTGGCTGCGCGGCGGCGCACTGCTGCTCGAACCCGCCGCCGCCCGCAACCAGACCGAGGAAGACAGGCTCCAAGCCGACTGCGCGGCCCTCGCCGCCGCCTTCGACCGCAGCCCGACGCCGTTCCTCAGCGCCTATCCCGGCCAGGCCTGGGCCGTCGACAGCACGGTGGCCGTCGCCGCGCTGCGCCTGTGCGACGCGCTGTTCGGCCCCCGCCACGAGCGGACAATCGCCGCCTGGCTCGCCGCCGCCCGCGAGCGCCTCGACCCGGCCACCGGCCTCATGCCGCACCGCGTCGATCCGGTCACCGGCCAGGGCCTGGAAGGCGCGCGCGGCTCATCCCAAAGCATCATCGCTCGCTTCCTGGTCGAGATCGACCCGGCCTGGGGCGCCGAGCAGTACGCGCTGTTCCGCCGCCAGTTTGGCGGCCGGCCGCTGGGCGTGCCCGGCATCCGCGAATACCCGCTCGGCAGCGACGGCGCCGGCGATGTCGACTCCGGCCCGCTGATCTTCGGCGTCAGCGCCTCGGCGACAGTCGTGGCCGCCGGCGCCGCCCAGCTCCACGGCGACGAATCGTTCGCCCGCGCCGTGTTCCAGACCTCCGAGGCGCTGGGGATGCCCTGGCGCTGGGACGGCCGCAAGCGCTACGCCTTCGGCCTGCTGCCGGTCGGCGACGCCTTCCTCGCCTGGGCCAAGACCGCCCGCCCCTGGATCGCCCCGCTCCCGGCAGCCGCCCCGGCGGCGATCCCGCCGATCGAATGGTGGTGGCGGCTGCCGTTCGCCCTGCTGTCGCTGCTGGCGGCGCTGCTCGCCTGGCTGCCGGCGCTCATCTCGCGGCGGCGCCGGCGCCGGTCCTAGGCCGCCGCCAGATCCCCGCGCTGCTCCAGAATCTGCCGCAGCAGGAGGAATTTGTCGGCCAGATTGCCGCCTGTCTCGAACTGCACCAGGATCGCCGCCTCGACCAAGGCCGCGTCGCCGCCGCCCAGCCCATCCGCCCAGGAGCGCAGCGCCGCGTGGATGGGCTGCCCCGCGCCCAGCGCCGCCACCAGCGCGCCGGTCGCCTGGCCGGCGGCCCCTGGC